>JAOPYU010000335.1 GCA_025964455.1 Thermoleophilia bacterium
TCAGCGCATTCCCGAACGCCTACGCCCAGTGGGACAAGGAAGCCGAGTCGATCGTCGCCGACTTCCTGGGCTAGCCCCCCTGATTTTGGTTACGTTGACCGCACGACAGCCGGCTAACGCAACCAGATCCAGGGAGCGCACCGGGGTTGCCTACACGGCTTCGGGGGTGAGCGCCTCGCGCTCGACCACCTTGAAGTTCGCCTTGTAGATCGCCGCGTCGAGGGCCTCGCGCTGCTCGTCGTCGTAGTCCACGACGATGCTGCTGGTGCCCATCTCGATGCGTGCATCGTTCAGCCCCTTGAGCGGACCGAGGTGTTCGGCGAGGCGGCTGACGCACTTCTCGCAGCGGATCTGCTCAAGTCGGATTCGTTCACGCATGGGGCGATCGTAGCAATCGCGACGCCCGGGGCGTGCAGCGCCGTCAGCTAGCCGAGGTCGCCGACGACCGCGCGCTCGGTGAGCTCGAGGACGTGGTTGACCGTGCTGACCAGGTCGGACGGCTCGAATGGCTTGCCGATGAAGTCGAGCACGCCGGCGCGGTCGGCGCGGTCCAGGTTCTCCTGGCTGGCGCTGCCGGTCATCATCACCACGGGCACGCCGCTCGTCTCCGGGGTGGAGGCGAGGCGGTCGAGCACCTGCCAGCCGTCCAGGTGCGGCATCGCGAGGTCCAGCAGCAGCACGTCGGGCATGCGCGTGCTGGCCATCGCCACCGCCTGCTCGCCGTTGGCGGCTTCCTCCACCTCGAAGCCCTCGACCTCGAGAGCGGCGCGACACAGCGCGCGCAGCCCCGCATCGTCGTCCGCGACGAGCACGCGCACCTTGCCGAGCTGCGGGGCGTGACCCGCCGCCTCCATCTTGAGGCCGCGGCCCGGACCCTTCTGCTTGTACAGGCCACCGTCGGCGTGGAAGAGCAGCTTCTCGACGGTGTCGCCGTCGGCCGGGAAGCACGCCGCGCCGAAGGAGATGCCGAACTCGCGCGGCAGGCCGAACTGTCGTCGCGCCGGGACCAGGTGGATCCGCAGGCGGCGGATCAGGTCGCGCGCGGTCGCCATCCCTGCCTCGACGAGCGCGACGGCGAACTCGTCGCCGCCGAGCCGGCCGACGATGTCCTGCTCACGCGTGTGGGTGACGAGCAGCGTCGAGAGGCGCTTCAGGACCGCATCGCCGGCGAGGTGGCCGAGCGTGTCGTTGACCTGCTTGAAGGCGTCGAGGTCGATGGTGACGACCGTCAGCTCGCGGCCGAATCGTCGGGCACGCGCCATCTCGCGTCCGAGCTTGTCGTGGAACGCCTGGCGGTTGTACAGGTCGGTGAGTGCGTCGCGCTCGGCGCGCCGCACGAGGGCGTCCGTGAGCTCGGCGAAGAACTGGTCCGCAGCCTCGACCACGACCGCGTCGAGCAGCAGGTTGACGATGCGCTCGCCCTCGAAGGTGGGGCGCTCGGCTGCGCCGGACGCTGCGAAGTGCTCCCACAGCACGCGACGCAGGGCGACGAACTCCGCGAGCATGTCGCGCTGGTCGTAGCCCGCGCTCGCGCGAGCCTTGGCATGGTCGATCGCCGCAGCTCGAAGTCCGTCGTCGCTGGCAGGCAGCGGCAGCCCGGAGCCGTCGCGCCGCTCGTCGGAGTCGCTGGCGATGACGTGCGGATCACCGTCGGCGATGCGCTCGAGGTGATGCGCGAGCGCGGCGAGGAATGCGGGGATCTCACCGAAGCGCGTCAGTTGCTCGCCGCCACGTGGCGTGGAAGCAGGGGCGTGCTCGGCCGCGACGACGCTCCATCGCTCTGCCAGCTCCCAGGCATCCGACCGGATGCGCGAGGCAATGCCGCGCAGTTCGACTGCTTCCTGCGGGTTCGGGGTGTCCTCGCTGCCAGTCACTTCCGTCCATCCTGCCCTGCGGGCCGATGCGATATGCACGGCGGAAGCGATCATTCCCCGACGCGGGAGGTTGCAAACCGGAAGATCTGCAAGAACGGCGTCGCAGCGAGCTCGGAACGGCCCAGTGGGACGATCAGATCGGTGAGCCGAAGCGCTTGCACGCAGCTTCGAGGCGGACCATGCGGTCGATCGCGGGGTCGCCGGATGCCTGGTAGGCGCCGGTGACGAAGGTGGCGCCAACGGACCGATTGTTCGTCACGGCCGGCTGGATGCCGAGCGCGGGAGCCGGGGCCGCGGATCCGGGATGCATGCCGTGAGGCCCGCCGTGAACGGCGGCGGGCGGCATGCCCTGGGGATGGCCATGCTGGATGACCGGCTGCTGCTGCACCTGGGCCTGGGGAGGCTGCTGTGCGGCGTGAGCCGGGAGCTGCGACAGGGGGGCTGTCGAAGCAGACGCGTGGGGGGAGTTCGCGAACATCGCACCCCCAAGGTACGACGGCCTCGTCGATCTGTCCAGCGTGTTTCGCGCATGCGGCTCGTTTCCGCCCTCGCGCGTGGGGAACACCCTCGCCGTGCATGCCGATGCCCACCATCCGGACGCCACCAGCGCCGACGATGCCGCCGCGACCCCACGCGCGCCGGACGAGCCCGTGCGCGTGCTCGTCGTCGACGACGACCGCGCCGTGCGCGAGATGGTCGCCGAGACCCTCGACGGGGATCCGCGCATCACCGTGGTGGCCCGCGCACACGACGGCGCCGAGGCCCTGCGCCTGGCCGACGAGCTCGAGCTCGACGTCGTGGTGATGGACGTGCACATGCCGCAGATGGACGGTCCGGACGCGACCGAGCGGATCCTCGGGGCGCACCCCCGCGTGCAGGTCGTGGCACTGACCGGCACCGTTGATCCCGAGACCGTGACGAGGATGGTCCTCGCAGGCGCCGTCGGCTACGCGGTGAAGGGCGGCGACCCGCAGCGCCTCGCCGATGCGGTCGTGGGCGCCGCGCACCGCGGCTACTTCGTCGATCCGAGCGCCGTCGACGACCTGTTCGAATCCGTGGTGCTGCTCGCGCGCGAGGAGCGTCGGCGCCGCGCCGAGGCCGAGCGCCTCGCCGAAGAGCTCAAGCGCGCGTACCGCGAGACGGTCACGGCGCTCGTCAACGCGCTGCGTTCGCGCGACGGCGATACCGAGGCGCATGGCGACCGCGTCGCCGAGCGCGTCGTCGCGGTGGCGCGCCGGCTCGGGCTCGAGGAGAAGCAGGTGTCCGAGGCCGAATACGGCGCGGTCTTCCACGACATCGGCAAGATCGCCGTCCCGGACGCGATCCTCCACAACACCGACGACCTGACCGACGCCGAGTGGGCGGTCATCCGCCAGCACACGGTGATCGGCGAGCGGATCATCAGCCCGGTCGCGATCCTGCGCAACGTCGCCCGCATCGTGCGCCATTCCCACGAGCACTGGAACGGGTCCGGGTACCCGGACCAGCTGGTGGGCGAGGACATCCCGATCGAGAGCCGGATCGTGTTCGCGTGCGACGCCTTCGACGCGATGACCACGACGCGTTCGTACCAGGAGGCGATGTCGCACGAGGCCGCGATCGATCGGATGCTCGAGCTGCGCGGCGTGAACTTCGACCCGCAGGTCGTCGACGCGCTGGTCGCGGTGCTCGAGGACGAGCGCGCCGCGCCGGCGCCGCCACGTCCCCCGGATCCGTTGCCGGTGAGCGCGGTCGCGCGCGGCATCGACCCGATCTGCTGAGCGGCTATCATCGTCCGCATGGACGAGACCCCCGCTGCTGCCGTGCGCGAACCGATGCGGACCCTGTTGCCCGCCGACCACGAGACGCAGGCGCTGTACTTCCTGCTCAACTCGCTCGTGGTCCCGCGCCCGATTGCCTGGGTCTCGTCGCTTGCGAGCGACGGCACGCGCAACCTCGCGCCGCACTCGTACTTCACGGTCGTGGCGAGCGACCCGCCGACGATCGGCTTCACCTCGATCGGTGACAAGGACACGCTCGCCAACGTGCGCTCGACCGGCGAGTTCGTGGTGCACGTCGCGGATCACGCGCTCGTGGAGCGCATGAACATGACGGCGGCGCGCGCGCCTGCGGACGTGTCGGAGTTCGGGCTGGCGGGCGTCACGCCGCTCGACTCCTCGCACGTCGCGCCGGCGACCGTGGCGGAGGCGCCGGTGTCGATGGAGTGCGAGCTCGACCGGGTGGTCGAGGTGGGCAACGGTCGCTTCGTGATCGGGCGCGTCGTCGCCTTCCACGTCGCCGAGCGCCTGTGGGACGAGCGCGAACGCGTCGAGCCCGGTCGCCTGGATGCGGTCGCCCGCATGGGTGGCTCCACGTACGCGACCACGCGGGATCGCTTCGAGCTGCGTCGGCCCACCTACGAGGAGCTGCTCGCGCGCGAGTAGAGCGCACCGGCGAGCCCCGACAGCGCCTCGCACTCGACGCAGAAGTCAGCGTGCCGGGCGAGGTGGGTCGCGCCGTTGCCGAGGGCGTCGTCGCGTCGCCCGGCGATACGTCGCCCCTCGGCGCGCCAGGCGAGCAGCTGTTCGCGCACGTCTCGCAGCTGCGCGCGCAGGTCGCACGCCGGGCAGCGCGCCCCGCCGCTCGCCCCCGGCCGACACTCGCAGTGCTCGTGCAGGTGGTCGGCGACCGCGAGCAGCATGCGCTCGGGATCGGGAGGGTCGTCGCGCGCGTCAGCCATGGGGACACGATGCACGAGCGGATGTGACGTGATGCGCACCCACCGTGCCGATCGCGTGTCAATCGCGTCGCGGCCGCGTGTCAGGGCATGCGTTCCTCGAGGCGCAGGAGCAGCTCCTCGGGCGAGGCCCCGATCGCCCACATCGCGTCGAGGTACTTGGTGATCCCCGAGTCGTGTTCGCCGCGTTCGAGGCGGGCGTACTGGGTGGTGCGCACGCCCATTCGCTGGGCCACCTGCTCCTGGGTGAGTCCCGCCCGGACCCGCGCAAGGACGAGGTTGCGGCCGAGCCGACGCAGGATCGTCTGCGTCCGGTGCTTCACTCGACCGGGTCCAGCCGATCCAGCAGGTCGCGCGGGTCGATGCCGATCGCACGCGCGACGCGCAGGTACTTGGAGAGGCCGCAGTCGGTCGTGCCCTCTTCCATCCGCTGGATGGTCGAGAGCGACACGCCGGAGGAGGCGGCGACATCCTCCTGCGTCAGTCGATGCCGATTGCGCTCGGCGACGAGCGTGTCGGCCACGCGTCGGATATCGCGTCTGTCCCGGGGATCGAGCGGCATATCCCAAGCCTCCCGCCCACCGCCGCTCGGCACCACAGCACATGCGGCATGTGAAACGTCATATCTGGCCTATCGGCACCGCGATCAGAGGTGGATGGACGGGGAGCACCGCCTTCTGAGCCCGGGGGTGTCGCAATCCGAGTACCGCATGGGTACCGGGCTTGCGACGGTGTCACGGTCCACGGCGGGTCAGGGCGCGACGACGAACGGCGCGAGCCACGGGGCGGTGCGGCTGGCGCGTGCCCCGGCGACCTCGGCAGGCGTGCCTGTGGCAACGATGCTGCCGCCATCGGCGCCCCCGCCCGGGCCGATGTCGATCACGTGGTCGGCGCCCGCGACGACTGACATGTCGTGCTCGACCACGATCACCGTGTTGCCAGCGTCGACGAGCCGGTGGAGCTGCGCCACGAGCAGCTCGACGTCGGCGGGGTGCAGGCCGGTGGTTGGCTCGTCGAGCACGTAGAGGGCGTGCCCGCGCCGTGCGCGCTGCAGCTCGGTCGCGAGCTTGATGCGCTGGGCCTCGCCGCCTGACAGCTCGGTCGCCGGCTGCCCGAGGCGCAGGTATCCGAGGCCGACCTCATCGAGCGCGACGAGGCTCCGGAGAATCGGTCGCTCGTCCGTGAACGTGTCGAGCGCCGCCTCGACTGACAACGCGAGCACGTCGGCGATGGTCAAGCCGCTCCAGGTGACCTCGAGCGTCTCGGGCTCGTAGCGCGACCCGCCGCACGTCTCGCACGTGGCGTAGGTGCCTGGGAGGAACATCAGCTCCACCGACACCGCACCTTCGCCCTGGCACGTCGGGCACCGACCGCCGTCGACGTTGAAGGAGAAGCGCCCGACCCCGTAGCCGCGCTCGATCGCGAGCGGCGTGGCGGCGAACAGCTTGCGTACCGCATCGAACAGGCCGGTATAGGTCGCGAGGTTCGACCGCGGGGTGCGCCCGATCGGGCGCTGGTCGACGCTGACGAGCCGGTCGAGCACGTCGAATCCCGCCGCCACCCGCCAACGAGGTCGATCACCACGCGCCGTCGCGTCGAGCGCTGGATCGTCGCTGCCGCCGTCCGCGTCCGCCACCGGCTCCTCGAGGCCGAGCTGCTCGCGTGCTGCCGCCACGATCGCGCCGGTCACGAGCGAGGACTTGCCTGAGCCCGACACGCCGCTCACGGCCGTGAAGCAGCCGACCGGCACGCGCACGTCGACCCCGCGCAAGTTGTGCAGCTCGACGCCGGACAGCTCGAGCCAGCGCCCTGCCGTGCGGCCGCTCGAGGCAACCGGCTCGCGCACGCTCGGCAGGTAACGCCGCGTCACGCTCGCCGATACGCCAGACAACCCGGTGGGCGGCCCCGCGTAGAGCACCTCGCCGCCGCGCTCGCCGGCGCCGGGTCCGACCTCGACCACCCAGTCGGCGCGTTCCACGAGCGCGAGGTCGTGCTCGACGACCAGGACCGTGTTGCCGGTCGCGCGCAGCTGCCCGAGCAGGTCGTGCATCGGGGCCGCGTCGGCCGGATGCAGGCCCGCGCTCGGCTCATCCAGCACGTAGGCCACGCCGAACAGCCCGCCGCGCAGGAGCGTCGCCAGCCGGACGCGCTGCAGCTCGCCTGCCGAGAGCGTCGGCGCCGGACGGTCGACGGACAGGTACCCGAGCCCGAGCTCCGTGATCGGCCGTGCGTGGTCGACGATGTCGCGGCACAGCGCGGCGGCGACGTCCGCTTCCACGTCGCCCACCGCCGCGACGGGCTCGAGCAGCGCGACCAGTTCGCCGAGCTCCATCGCTCCGAGCTCGCCGATCGATCGACCCAGGAACGTCACCGTCAATGCGTCGGCGCGGATGCCGGCGCCGCCGCACGTCTCGCACGCGCGGGTCTCGACGAACCGCAGCGCTCGCCGCCGCTGCTGCGCGCTCTGTGAGGAGCCGAGGGTGCGCAGCACGTGCCGCCGCGCGCTCTGGAAGGTGCCCTGGTACGGCCGCTGGATCCGGTGCGCCTCGCGCTCGGCGTGCACCGTCACCACCGGTTGTTCATCGGTGAACAGGATCCACTCGCGCGTCTCGGCCGGCAGCTCCCGCCACGGCACGTCCACGTCGTGGCCGAGCACGGTGAGGATGTCGCGCAGGCTCTTGCCGAGCCACGCCCCCGGCCACGACGCGACCGCGCCCTCACGGATCGACAACGATGGATCCGGCACCATCGAGCGCTCGGTCGCCTCGTGCACCACCCCGAGCCCGTGGCACGTGGCGCACGCGCCCGCCGCGGTGTTCGGGGAGAAGGCATCGGAGTCGAGGCGCTCGCTCACGCCTGCCGGATAGGTCCCCGCGCGCGAGAGGAGCATGCGCAGCGAGTTGGAGATCGTCGTGATCGTCCCGAGCGTGGAGCGCCGCCCAGGCGTGGATCGTCGCTGTTCGAGCGCGACGGTCGGCGGCAGCCCCGTGATCGACCCGACCCGTGGCGACGACGCCTGCTGCACGAGACGCCGCGCATACGGCGCCACGCCCTCCAGGAAGCGGCGCTGGGCATCGGCATGGATCGTGTCGAAGGCCAGGGAGCTCTTGCCGCTACCCGACACCCCGGTGAAGCACGTGACCGCCTCGCGCGGCACGTCGACGTCGACCTCGCGCAGGTTGTGCACGCGTGCACCGCGAACGCGGATCAATCCGTCGCGGACGGGGGAATTCGAGGGGGTGGGCTCGTCCACGCGCCGATGGTACGCGCACCGGCCCGGGACGCGCTAGATTGAACACGACGAAGCAACAGTCCCGAAGGAGCACCTCGATGTCCGATGCCGCCGAATCCCGCGATCCGTTCCCGGTCGAGGGTACGCACCACATCGAGCTCTGGGTCTCCAACGCCAAGCAGGCGGCGTTCTACTACCAGCACGCCTACGGATTCGTCCCCGTGGCCTACGCCGGGCTCGAGACCGGCGTCCGCGACCGCGCCTCCCACGTGCTCCAGCAGGGCAACATCCGCCTCGTGCTGACGAGCCCGCTCGAGGCCGGCCACGAGATCGGCGAGCACATCGCCAAGCACGGTGACGGCGTCCGCGACCTCGCCATCCTCGTCCCCGATGCCCGCGCCGCCTACGAGCACGCGATCGCCCACGGCGCCGTCGGTTTCCGCGAGCCGGAGGTCCTCACCGACGAGCACGGCTCCGTCACGATCTCGGCGATCCGCACCTACGGCGACACGATCCATTCGCTCGTCGAGCGCGGCAGCTACGCCGGCGCCTTCCTGCCGGGCTGGAGCCCGCTCGAGCTGCCGGCCGACACCGACTGGGCCGGCGCCGGCCTCAAGGACGTCGACCACTGCGTCGGCAACACCGAGGACATGAACCCCTGGGTCAAGTTCTATGGGGACGTGATGGGCTTCACCGAGCTCAACCAGTTCACGGACGAGGACATCAACACCGAGTACTCCGCGCTCATGAGCAAGGTCGTCTCGTCGGGTGACGGCAAGGTCAAGTTCCCGATCAACGAGCCGGCCGACGGCAAGCGCAAGAGCCAGATCGAGGAGTACCTCGACTACTACGGTGGCGCCGGCGTGCAGCACATCGCCCTCGAGACCGACGACATCGTCAAGACCGTCGAGAACCTGCGATCGCGTGGCGTGAAGTTCTACGACCGCCCTGCCGCCTACTACAGCGAGGCCGTCGACCGGATCGGCAAGATCGACGAGAACTGGGACGACCTCAAGCGCCTCGGCATCCTGGTGGACAAGGACGAGGAGGGCTACCTCCTGCAGATCTTCACCCACAACCTGCAGGACCGCCCGACCGTGTTCTTCGAGATCATCCAGCGAAAGGGTGCCAAGGGCTTCGGCGACGGCAACTTCAAGGCGCTGTTCGAGGCGATCGAGGCCGAGCAGGCCCTGCGCGGCAACCTGTAGGACGAGCGAGCGTCATAAACGAGCCTGCTCGTTCATGACCGGCGAGGACGACAGGCGCGAAGCACCCTGGAGGACGGCGGGCCCTGCGCGGCAACCCGGGGGACCACCCCCCGGCGCCCATCGGTGTGTTCGTGCCGCAGCGCGCCACGCTCGCACCGATCTCCGGCGCGCGCCACGCGGATCGGTGCTTGCGTACGCGAACTGGCGACGAGAACACCAATGTGGGGCTGCGCGACGGTCTAGGCTCCGCCCATGGCTTCCCTGACGCTGCCCCGCCCCACGAGCATCCGCGACTTCATGGCATTCGAGGAGCACGTGCGCAATGCGCGTGCGCGCCGCGGCGCCGAGGTGCCCGCGGAGTGGTACGAGGGGCCCACCTTCTACTTCACCAACGCGGCCCCGTCGGCGCTGTTCGGAGACGGGGCCGTCGTGCCTCGGCCCTCCTTCACCAGGATGCTCGACATCGAGCTGGAGGTGGCGGTCGTGATCGGCGTCGCCGGCGCTGACATCCCCGCCGACCACGCCGAGGACCACATCGCCGGTCTCACCATCTACGGCGACTGGTCCGCGCGCGACGTGCAGCGGCGCGAGATGGCGGTCGGGCTCGGCCCGTGCAAGGCGAAGGACTTCGCGCAGTCGCTCGGCCCGGCGCTCGTGCCGCTCGCCGACCTCGAGGACGTGCGCGTCGGTCGCGGCCGCTGGGACCTCGCCATGGACCTGCTCGTCAACGGCGAGCGCGTCGGCGGCGGCAACCTGCGCGACATCCACTACGACCTGTGCGAGCTCGTCGCCTTCGCGAGCGAGGGCGTGCGCCTCGAGGAGGCCGACGTGCTCGGCTCCGGCACGGTCGGCACCGGCTGCCTGCTCGAGCACCCCGACCGCCCGTGGCTCGAACCCGGCGACCAGGTCGAGCTGCGCATCGAGTGCCTCGGCGCCCTGCGCGCCACCGTCGGCTGACACCCGTCCACAAAAATCTGGTTACGTTGATCCCGGATAGCGACAACAACGTCACCACATTTGTTTCGGTGGTCAGGGCGCGTCGTCGATGGCGGAGGAGAACCCCTGCGGTCGAGCGCCTCCCATACGGCCGTGGTCCGACGCAGCTCCCGCACGAGCCCCGTGATGCGCCACCACGCCGTCAGCTGGCGGTAGCCGATGTTCTCGAGGAGCGCGTAGAGCACGAGTGTCAGCAGCTGACGCACGCTCGGGTAGCGGCGCAGGGCGAGCTCCTCGAGCGTGAGCGCCGCCACCGACAGGAAGATCCCGAACACGAGCGCCATCGCCGCGAACACGAGCGCGAACCCGACGTTGATGTACCCGAGCCACAGGCTCACCGGCACGAGCAGGACGCCGGTCAGCTCGACCACGGGCGCGAGCAGCTCGAACAGCAGGAAGTGCGGCATCGCGCAACAGCCCCACTACGCCGTAGCGCGGGTTGCCGATCATGCCGCGGTGCTTGCGGAGCGCGTCGGTGAGCCCGCGGTGCCAGCGGATGCGCTGGCTGCGCAGGTTGTTGAGGTCCTCGGGCGCCTCGGTCCAGCAGACGGGATCGGGCACGAACACGATCCGGTAGTCACGCCGCCCGCGCCGCAGGTGGTGGTGCATGCGGACGATCAGCTCCATGTCCTCGCCGAGCGTGTGTGGGTCGAAGCCACCGACCTCCGCCACGACGTCGCGCCGGAACACGCCGAAGGCGCCGCTGATGATGAGCAGCGCGTTGATCCGGCTCCAGCCGCTGCGTCCGGCGAGGAAGGCGCCGCAGGTACTCCATGACCTGGATGCGTGCCAGGTGCGCCCGCGGGAGCCGCACCTCCTGAACGAATCCGCGCTCCACGACGCAGTCGTTGATGATGCGCACGATGCCGCCCACGGCGACCACGCGGTCGGGGTCGTCGACGAAGGGCCGGGCGCTGGTGGCGAGCGCGGAGGCGTCGAGGACCGAATCGGCATCGATGACGCACACGAGGTCGGTCTCGGCGATGTTGATGCCGCAGTTGATCGCGTCGGCCTTGCCACCGTTCTGCTTGTCGGCGACGACCACCCGCGACTCGGTGCGCGAGCGGTACAGGTCGAGCAGGGGCTGGGTCGGGATCTCCTCGGCGTAGGCGTACTCCACGCGCTCGAGGTCGAACGCCTCCACGAGCCGCGCAAGGGTGTCATCGGAGGAGCCGTCGTTCACGACGATGATCCGCGCGTCCGGGTACTCGAGCGCGAGCAGCGAGCGCACGCTGTCCACGACGCCCGCTTCTTCGTTCCAGGCTGGTGCGATCACGCCGACGCTCGGGGTCAGCGGTGAGCGCATGAGCTCATCCGGCGTCTCGATGCGCGCGCGGTGCATGAAGCCGAACAACTCGCGGCCGGCGGAGTAGAGCAGCACCAGGTAGCTCGAGTTGAGCACGATGAAGTACGCCAGCACGAAGACGTTGAAGCCGAAGACGACGTCGGAGATGCTCACGTGCGCAGCTCCCGGTCCGCGCCCGCTGCGGCCTCACGCAGGAAGGGCAGCGCGCGGTCGCGCACGGGCTCGGGCACGCTCCGGGGGTCGAGGTCCTCGGCCAGCTGTGCCCAGGCGTGCGCCGCGCTGCGCACGAGGCGCCAGTGTGGTCGGTCGGTGGCGAGCTCACGCGCCAAGGCGTCGATGAGATCGGGCGCGAGCGCGCGCAGGTACAGGGCGCGCGCTGCGTCGGCGCCCGCGTGGCGAACTGCCGGATCCTCGGCCGTCAGGGCGCTGCGCACCACGTCCTCGCTGGTGGTGTCGCCGAGCAGCGCCAGCGCCCGGAGTGCCGCCGCCCGCACCTCGGCGTCGCGATCGTCGAGCGCCCGGGCCTGGAGCACGGTGCGCGCTGCCCGCATGCCGTCCGGGGAGGACCCCGTGCCGGCGAGTCCGACGAGCCGGCAGGCAGTGCGCCGCGCGACGACGTCCTCGTCGGAGCACGCGGAGACGAGCGCGCGGAATGCGTGTGGTCCGAGGTCGAGCAGCGACTGCGCCACGACGCCGGCCGGCACGCGGTTGGTCGGCAATGCGATCAGCAGCGCCGCCGCGCTCTTGTAGTCGTCGATGCGGCCGAGGGCGCGCGTCGCCGCCAGGCGCACCGACGGGTCCCGATCCCCCACCACCAGGCCGGAGAGGTGCCGCACCGCCCGCGCCGATCCGAAGTCTCCGAGCGCACGCGCCGCACGTCCACGGCGCCATGAGCGCCACGACCGCAGGTCCTGCACGAGCGCCTCGACGAACCCCTGGTCCGCGACGTAGTCGATGATCCGCTGGCGCGACTCGCCGCGCAGCATCGTCCCGTAGCGCGCGAGCAGCCGCGCCACCACGTCGCGTCGCCGTCGGTCCATCGACCCGATCAGACCTTCCGGCGGCAATCGGTCCGGCTCCCCCAGCCACCCGACCACGAGCGGCCGGAGCTCCGCATAGAGCGCATGCTGGCGGGCTTCCTCCTGCCCGATCAGCACCCGCCGGAAGATGAGCGTGCCCACGAGCATCACGATGACCACGAACAGCAGGAGCGTGATGATGATCGCGAGGTGCAGCACCGTCCGCGCCTAGTCCCGAGAGCGGGCGAGCTGCGCCTTCACGCGCGCCGCGAGCTCGCCCGGGCTGAACGGCTTGGTGAGGTAGTCATCCGCTCCGAGTGCGAACCCCTCGGTGATGTCGCGCTCCTGTGCGCGCGCGGTCAGCATGATGACGCGGATCCCGCGGGTGGCCTCGTCGGCGCGGAGTTCTCGGAGCACCTCGTGGCCACTTCGGCGGGGCATCATCACGTCGAGGACGCACACGTCCGGCAGCAGCTCACCGCGCGCGAGCTCGAGCGCCGCGTCACCGTCAGCGGCCGTCAGCACGGTGTAACCGTCGCGCTTGAGCCGGAACTCCACGATCGCTCGCAGGTCTTCGTCGTCGTCGACCACGAGGATGACGGGGATGTCAGGCATGGGCTGCTCCTGTGGTGCGCGCTTCGTGCAGGACGTAGGGCAGCTCCACGCGGACCGTCGTCCCGCGCCCCAAGGCGCTGTCGAGGCCGATCCGCCCGCCGTGGCCGTCGACGATGGCGCGGGTGATTGCCAGGCCCAGCCCGACCCCCTGCACGGCATTGGTGTCGGCCGTCCGGGCCCGCGCGAAGCGCTCGAACAGGCGCTCCTGGTCCTCCTCGGCGATCCCCTCGCCCGTGTCCGCGACCTCGAGGACCGCCAGGGCGCCGTCGGCTCCCGGCTCACCTTCGCACGTGACGCGTACGTCGATGCGCCCGCCCGCAGGCGTGAACTTGATGGCGTTGGTGAGCAGGTTGTCGAGCACCTGCCCGAGGCGCTGTGCATCGGCGTCGAGCAGCACCGGCTCCTCGGGCACCTCGAGCGCGAGCTCGAGCCGCCGGTCCACCGCTCGTGGGCGAGCGCTGTCGACCGCGTGGCGCGCAACCTGCCCGAGGTCCACCTCCGCGCGGATGAGCGCGAGCGTGCCTGCCTCGACCTGCGCCGCGAAGAGCAGGTCGCCGATCAGGCGCATGAGCCGCTGGCTGTTGCGCTGCATCACCGTGATGAACTCACGCCCGTCCGGCGAGAGTCGGTCACGCTCCTCCTCGTCGAGCAGCTCCAGGTAGCCGATGATCGCCGAGAGCGGCGTTCGCAGCTCGTGGCTGACCAGTGCGAAGAATTGCTCCTTGAGACGCTCGGCCTCATATCGATCGGTGATGTCGGTCAGGGTGCCGGCGACCCCCGACTGGTCACCATCGACCGAGACGGTCCGGCGCGCCGCGACCTCGAACCAGCGGTAGTCGCCGCTGGCGACCTGGTAGCGCATCTCGAACCGGTAGCGGTCGATCTCGCGATCGCGCAGCTGGACGAACAGCTCATGGTTGCCGTCGCGATCCTCGGGATGCACGTAGTCGACGAACGGTCGTCCGAGGCTCGCTTCGACCGCGTAGCCGGTCATCTCCTCCCATGCAGGGTTGAGCAGCGTCCACCTGCCTTCGTCGTCGGTGTGGAAGATCACCTCGCGCACGTTCTCGAACACCGACCGGAACTCCATCTCGCTCTCGCGGGTACGACGCACGAGGCCCTGGATGGTCGGACCCATGATGAGCGCGATGATGATCCAGATGATGGTGCGGTGCCACTCGCTCTGTGCCGGGTAGTGCGAGCCGCCGATCCACACGATCGGCGCCGCGAGCACCAACCCGACCCCCACGACGCAGACGTAGAGCATCTGTCGCGTCCCATACAGCGCGATCGCCAGGAGTGGCAGCACCACGAGCGGGCTCAGGCCCGAGTCGCTGCCTCCGTTCGCCTCGCGGACGAGCACGATGACCGGCAGGTACGCCAGGGCCGCCAGGCTGAAGAACGTCGCTCCGGCACGGCGGCGCACGCACATCACGAAGCACGCACCCACGAGGACCTGGAGCGCGAGCGCGGCCAGCATGAGCGTGACGTCGAAATTGTAAGGCGGGACCAGTGCGAACGCGTATGGGATCGCGGACCCGATCGCGAAGGGCGCGACGATCGACAGTCGGTCGACGGTGCCGCTGATCGGTCCGACGGTGAGGTCCTCGAGCGTCGGCCGGCTCACGGCGTGTCCCGATTCGCCGAGCGCGCTGCCTCGGAGTCGCCGTCGAGCCGCGCCGCGATCACGCTTCGGACCGTCTCGACGAGCAGTTCCCCCGTACAGGGCTTGCGCAGGTACGCGTCGGCGCCCGCCACCGCGCCTTCTGCCTGCTGGTGCTCCTCGACGCTCGCCGTGAGCAGGATGATCCCGACGTTGCTCGTGCGATCGTCGGACCGGAGACGCTCGGTCAGGGCGATGCCGTCGAGCTTCGGCATCCGCACGTCGAGCACGAGCGTCAGGGGAGCCGTCGCGAGCGTCAGCTCCCAGGCCTCCTCGCCGTCGCGCGCTTCGGTGACCTCATAGCCAGCGCGTCGTAGGCGTCGGCTCGTGAGCGTGCGCAGGTCGGGTTCGTCGTCGACGACGAGCACGCGTTGCGGCGGCTGTTCGTGACCTGGTGAGATGGTTTCCGGCACACCGGGGCGGTACCCCGCGTGCGCGGATCGTAGGCCTTGCGCTCAGGCGTGCGCGATGCCTTCGCGGATGCGCTGCTCGGTGGGCCCGGCGACCGGCACCCAGACGGAGAATCGCGTGCGTCCCTCGGGCTCGCGGCCGTACTCGATCGAGCCGCCGTGGGCCTCGACGATCGCGCGGCAGATCGCCAGGCCGAGGCCGGTCGAATCCGACCGGTCGCTGAATCGCGCGAACGGCATGAACAGCTCACCGACGTGTTCCGGCGCCACGCCCGCGCCGTCGTCGAGCACGTCGATCCGGACACCGTTGTCGTCATCGACGCAGCGAACCTCGACGTCCCCGGATCCGTGGTGCTCCGCGTTCACCACGAGGTTGGTGATGACCTGGGCCATGCGCGCGCGGTCGACGCGAGCCATCGGGGTCGATCCATCGGCGCAGTTGCATGCGAAGCGCACGGCCCGATCTCCGTAGGGCGGAAGGCCGGTCAGGACCTCGCCGATCACCTCGGCGAGGTCCGTCTCGTCATGGTCGAGCAGCAGCGAATCGGGCCGCGTCGTGCCGAGCGTGAGCAGGTCCTCGACGAGTGCGAGCAGTGCATGCCGCCGTCGCGCGCGTGGCGCGTGAGCAGCGTGCGTTCATCCTCGGACAGCTGGATGTCGTCGCGCAGGATCGTCTCGATGAATCCGAGCGTCGAGGTCAACGGGGTGCGGAGCTCGTGCGAGACGTTCGCGATGAGGCGATCACGCACGCGACCGAGCTGCTCGATGGATTCGCGTGCGGCGAGCTGCTCGGCGACGGCCTCCTCGAGCCGCTGCTCCGTGCGTCGCACGCGCGACATGATGAAGGCGGAGAGCAGGCCGAGTGCGAGCGCGAGGAACGCCGTGGTCGGGAAGGCGAAGGGCTCGTCCCAGCGGTCGATCACACGTGATGCGATGACGATCCCGATCGTGCAGGTCGTGGCGAAGGCCACCGTCAGGATCGCGGGCAGGAAGTACGCCGCCGCGACGATGAAGAACGCCAGCGTGGAGGAGGAGCCGACGGGGCGGGCGACTGGAACAGCGCCACGTACTCGAGCACCGAATCGAGCACCAGGCTCATGCCGGCGATGAGCATCGGATCGCGCCCCGCGCGAACGAGCAGGATCCAGACGGCCTGGACCACCACGAAGGCGGTGAAGATGAACCACAGGGCCATCGGGATCGTGTCCGGATCCGAGAGCCAGCTGACCAGCGTGAGGCCGAGCAGCACCACGAGCAGGATCGGCTTGACGCGGTACACGTAGGACCGAGCGGTTCGTCGGCGGTCGCGTGCTGCGATGACGGGGCGTGTCTCTCCGCTGCCTCGATCCTGGGGACCCGCAGCGTGAAGCAGGGACGGGAGCCGGCACGCGAGTAGGTGAGCGTGCCGCCGTGAGCCTCGACGATCGTCCGGCTGATGGCAAGTCCGAGCCCCGTCGAATCGGGGCGGTCGCTGAAGCGCGCGAACGGCAGGAAGAGCTCGTCGAGGTGGCGCGGGTCGACGCCGGCTCCCTCGTCCAGCACGCGCACCTCGGCGAGGTGCCCGGGCGCGATGCGCGACTCCACGACGATGGTGCCGCGTCCGTGGTTGATCGCGTTGACGACGAGGTTGGCGATCACCTGGAGCATGCGCATGCGGTCGACGTGGACGATCGGGTCTTCGAGCACGTCCACGCGGATCGCCCGCTCGGCGTCCTGCGGCTCGAGCCCGGCGACGGCGTCCTGGGCGAGGCTCGCCAGGTGCACCTCGGATGCATCGAGGCGCACGGAATCCGGGCGTGTCGCGCCGAGCGTGAGCAGGTCCTCCACGAGCGCGAGCAGTCGGTGCCCGCCGGCGGCCGCGACCCCGAGCAGCGTGTGGCGATCCCCGTCGCTCAGCTCGATGTCCTCGCGCAGCATGGTCTCGATGCTGCCGATCGTGGAGGTGAGCGGCGTGCGCAGCTCGTGGGAGACGTTGGCGATGAGCCGATTGCGCGATCGATCGACCTGCTCGAGCCGTTCGAGCGATTCGCGCTGCTCCTGCACGATCCGCTCGAGCGCGTCCTCGCTCTGGCGCACGCGCGCCGAGTGCATCGCCATGAGCACGCCGGTGACGAGGATCAGGGAGGAGGCGGAGGGGATCGTGGTCGGGTCCTCCCAGGCGTCGATGAACGGATGCACCAGCGCGATCAATACCGCGCCGAACACCGCGTAGATGATCGTGGCTCGCGGCGAGAAGAAGTACCCGATCACCACGAGCGGGATGACGAGCGACGCGGCCGAGGCCTCGGGTGTCGGGACGGTGAAGAGGATCGAGACGACGACCGCGGTGTCGACGACGAAGCTGAGGGCGACCACGAGCAGCGGCCGCGCGCCCAGGTGCAGCAGCAGGGTCCAGGGCAGCTGCGCGAGCGCGAAGCCGGCGACGATGGCGAGCGTGCCGGCCGGGAGCGCGTCCGGGTTGACGGCCAGGTCAAGGCCGGTGAACAGCAGGGCCACCGCGACGATGATCGGCCGGATGCGGTTCAGGTAGAGGCGGGCGTGGCGCACCCGCTCGGTCTCGTGCGGGGGCGCGCTCGCGGGGCTGGGTCGAAGTTCCTCGGACATTCCAATGTCGGTCCTACCCGCTCCCCCACAATCCAACGGCACGCTGTCGCAGCTAGGATCGGGGCGGAAGCGACCGGAGGTCTCCGACATGCCGATGTACCACGCCCTGGGCGAGTTCCCGCCCAAGCGACACACCCAGTTCCGCGCGCCGGACGGTCGCCTGTACGTCGAGGAGGTCTTCGGCCTGGAGGGCTTCGACGGGCCGGAATCCATCCTCTACCACCGTCGCTCGCCGGCGCGCATCAAGCACGCGCGACCGTTCGAGCCGCGCCCGATCACCGAGTGGGTGCCGACGGAGTGGGCGCACCGCCACCTGCGTTTCGCGGAGTTCCCGGCGCAGGGCGATCCGATCCGCGGTCGCCAGCCCTTCCTGTACAACGGCGACATCACGATGTGGTACGTCCGACCGACCGAGCAGCAGACGGCGTTCTACCGCAACGGCATGGGCGACGAGATCGTGTTCGTGCACGAGGGCACGGGTGTGCTGCGCACGATGTTCGGCCCGATCGAGTACCGCGAGGGCGACTACCTCGTGATCCCGCGCGGCACGATCTACCGCTTCGAGATGGCGGAGGGCTCCGCGCCGCAGCGCCACCTGGTCCTCGAGACCCCGGGACACTTCTCGATCCCCAAGGATTTCCGCAACCAGTGGGGCCAGCTGCTCGAGCACGCGCCGTACTACCACCGCGACCTGCGGCGCCCGACCGAGGTCGAGTACCACGACGAGCACGGCGAGTACGAGCTGCTCGTGCGCGTCAACGACGGCTTCCAGACCTACGAGCTGGACACCCACCCCTTCGACGTCATCGGCTGGGACGGCTACAACTACCCGTTCGCCTTCAACATCTGGGACTACGAGCCCAAGGCCGGACGCCTGCACCAGCCGCCGCCAGCGCACCTGACCTTCCGCGGGCGCGGATTCGTGGTGTGCTCGTTCATGCCGCGCATGCTCGACTGGGACAAGGACGCGATCGTCGTCCCGTACCACCACTCGAACCTGGACAGCGAAGAGGTCCTGTACTACTTCAACGGCAACTTCGCCTCGCGCAAGGGCATCGACATCTCCTCAATCACCTTGCACCCGAGCGGCGTGCCGCACGGACCCCAGCCGGGCCTCGACGAGAAGACGATCGGCATGCACTGGACCGACGAGGCCGCCGTCATGGTGGACACGTTCCGTCCGCTCAAGCTGGCGGCGGCTGCCGAGGCGTGGGACGACCCCTCCTACAAGTACTCGTGGTACGAGAACGAGGGCGAGGAGCCGACCGGCCCCCTCACCTCCGGCGATTGATCGTCGCCTCGCAATTTATGGTTGTACAACGACATGGAATTGCGAGGCGACCGGGGCGGGAGTGGCGAAACCTGAGTCCCCATGCGGGGTTCGGGCGACGGGGGCGAGTCCCCGCTCGTGGAGCCAAGACTCGACCGGTCGTCGAGGTTGTGAATTGACACCGAGTGACGCGGTGCGATAGACGCGAGTCGCGTCCGACTCGGCGCCTACAGTTCCCCTCCATGACGGAGCGCGCCCTCGCCATCGATACCGACGCCTTGGACAAGATCGGCCTTGAGGTCGACATGCGTCTCACGGACGTCTGGTCGATGCTCTTCGAGCGTGGCGGGGAGCTCGACACCGAGTTCCTCGGCTGGCTGCTGCGCCTTGCATACGTCACCGGATACTGGGATGCACTGAGCGAGGGGGAGCGTGGCACGTTGTGCCGGCAGCTCGGCTACCCCGTCCCCGAGCGCCGTCGTGAGCCGCAGCCCGCCGGGCACGCGTCCAGCGACGACTGACACCACGGATGGATGCCATCCGCGACATCTGGGGTGACCCACCCACCGCAGTGACCACCGCCATCGCGGTGGTCGCGCTGCTTGTGGGGGCAATCGTGGTCGAGCGGCTGCTGCGCCGGCTGCTGCGTCGCGCGTACTGGCGACGTGTGGAGCGCGCGTCGGCCGCCCAGGGCATCGAGGAGCTGAGCCGCATGAAGCGGCAGAAGACGCTCGTGACGCTGCTCGAGTCGCTGGTGCGGTACACGGTCTACGGGGCGGCGCTGTTCGTCATCGTCGGGGTGATCAGCGGCGGCACGACGAATGCGCTCTTCAGCGCATCGATCGTCGCGGTGATCGTCGGCTTCGCCTTCCAGCGCCTGCTCGGTGACGTCATCGCGGGCGCGCTGC
The DNA here is from genome assembly GCA_025964455.1 of Thermoleophilia bacterium. The sequence continues at coordinate 19,822 of JAOPYU010000335.1, forward strand.
TGCTGTTCGAGGGGCAGTTCGCCGTCGGCGACGTGGTGACGGTCCATCAGCACAACGTCACGGGCGTGGTGGAGGAGTTCTCGCTGCGCACCACGTCGCTGCGAACGCACGGTGGCGACCGCATCACGATCATGAATGGCGGGATGATCTCGTTCACCCGGTGGTCGTACGGACAGCGCGAGTTCCGCCTCGAGTTGCTGGTGCGTGGCGCCGGCGGTGCGGCCATGGTCGGCGCGGCGTGTGCTGCAGAAGGCGAGTCGGCGAGCGCCCTGTGGGTGCGCGCACCATGGGTGGTGACGACCGAGCCCGCAGGCGAGGAACTCGAGCGTGTCGTGGTCAACGTCATCGTGGCACCGGGCCACGAGGAGCTGGTCACGCGGCTCGGTGAGGTGCTGGCGGCGCGCATCGGGGAGGACCGGCTCGTCGGGCCCGTGACCGCGGTGGCGCACTACGCCCCGTCCTTCCAGGCGTGGCGTGCCGGGCTGCTCCTGCGTGATCCCGGCTGACGTTCCTGCCGCGCGGCGCTGGGGCAGGCTCGGTGCATGGCAACGACCTCGACACCTCCAGCGAAGGCGCGACCGTCCGGCTGGTGGTACGCGCTCGCCCCGGTGATCCTCATGGCGGGAGTGGTGCTGGCGATCCAAGCGGGGTTCGAGGAAGTCGGCGCCGTCACGGATTCCTTCCAGCGGCTCGGGCCTGACGGCACCGCGGCGATCAGCGCGGACGGCGGCGACCGGGTGAGCGTCTGGGCGGTCTACGCGAGCTCGAGCGGGGCCGATGCGGCGCCGCGCCCGGCAGCGACGGTGCGGGTGACCGGCGATGACGGCCCCGTCCCGGTGCGCACGGCCGGGAGCGGATCCAGGACGACCTACGAGCTCGGTTCCGAGTCGGGCATCGAGGTCGCGAGCTTCGTGCCGCCGACCGACGGACGCTACGTGGTGACGGTCGCCATCGACACGCCGACGGGCGCCGTGGCAGTGCCGACGGCTGCCGTCGGCGCGCTCGACATCGTCGGCGGCATCACCCGGGTGCTGCGACCCGTCGGCCTGAGCATCCTCGCGATGTTCGGCTGGATCGCGCTGCTGATGGTGCTGCGCGGGATGTCCAGGCGCCGAGGTCGCGGCCTGGGGGACGCGACCGGCCCTGTTGCCGCTACCCCTGCCCCGCCCGCGGGCTCGGGCCCGTTCCTCTGACCAAACCGGGCACGGGGAGCGGCGTCACACCGCCCAGCGTGCAGGCGGATCGTGGCGCGATTCCGTTTTCGTCCGCCCCCAGACGGACGATGTGGGAATCGGCCGCGCAAGTTCCTGCACGCGCTCGCTGACGCGAGCGAGGACGGTGGCTCAGCGCTCCGGATGCAGGAGGTCGAGCGAGACCTGGCCTGCGTCGATCCGGTCGCGCAGCTCGCGCTCGACCGTTGTGTCGAGGTTGTGCTGGGCAGGCCAGTGCATGACGATGGCGAGCGCGCTTCCGAGGACGAACCAGGTCGCGGTGCTGACATCGAGGCCGCGCGCGCCGCGCTGAACCCGACCCACGACGAGGATCACGAGGGCGCACACCACGAAGATCGTGGCGACGTGCTGGAGGCGCATCGCAACGTCGTGGGTCGTCGTCGAGAGCGTGACCTGTCGGCCAAGCGCAACCGTCACGCCGAGGGTCGTGAGGATGATTGCGGTCGGATGGTGCCAGGAGTGGTCGGTCACTGCGTCGATGTCAGTCGACCTCGTCGCCATCAACCAGACGCCGACGAGCGCACAGGCAAGCAGCACCACGAGCATCGCGGCGATCGGCGGCCACACCTGCCACCAGCCTTCGTGGCCCTCGGCGTGCTGCTGGGCGAACACGCCAGTGATGTCGATCGCACCGGGACCTTCGAGCCCGAGCATCCCGGCGGAGTTGACCACGGCGAGCGACACCATGCCGAGCCCGAACAGGAGCGTCAGCGCACCGACGAGGTGACGGAGCGTGCGACGTCCATGCCCGGCGCCGATCCGGATGCCCTCGAGGGCGAGCGACGCCGCGACACCGATGCACGTGACTGCGAACAGGCGTCCCGACACCTGGGCGAGCGTCGCGTCGTGCACACCATGTACCTCGGTGCGCGTCAGGTTCGTCCCCGGCACCTCGGCGACGAACGGCAGGCGCCAGAGCCAATGGACGAACGCGAGCCATGCGAGCCCCGCCGCGATCCCGACGATCCACCGGACCACGCGACGGTCGGGGAGCATCTGGCGGATCGCGAGCCCGACAAGGCCCATCGCGATCGCGAATCCTCCGAACAGTCCTGTGGCGATGAGCGACACGCGCGCTGCATCCCGCAGCCCGAGACCGATCCGAGCCATGTCGTCGCGACCCGTGGAATCGGTCCCGAGGGGATGGTCCGAAGACGGACGCTCCTGGGCCGATCGCGCATCCGTCTCGGTCGCGTTGCCCGAGTGCACCAGCACCAGGATCGCCAGCACCGCGAGCAACAGCAGGCCGATGCCGCCGCCGATCATGCGCGCGCCCTCAGCCGTGTCGGGGCGCGCGGCGGTCAGGTCGGGTGCATGGGGATCGAGGCCGGCGTCGTCAGTCATCGTCGCGCTGGTACCCGATGCGGCGTCGACTCAGGCGTCGCGGTGGATGACGAGGTACGGATCCTCGTCGACGAGCTGCAGCTGGACGCGGCCCTCGACGAGGTCGACCAGGTCGAGGCCGAACGGCTCGCGCCAGCCCTTGAGCAGGAACGGCTGCGCAGCATCCTCGGGGCGTCCCGCCGAGACCCACGTGATGAGCTCTTCCACATCACTCGAGGTACCGACGAGCTCGGGGGCGATCTCCTCGCCCTCGCACCGAGCCCGCAGCAGCGCCGTGGCGAGCCCCTTCGCGATCGCCGTGCGGCGGCGGACGCCACGGATCGGCGGCGCGCCCTCCTCGACGATCGGCTCGGCGTGTCGGCCGCGCTCGATCGCCTCGAGCAGCTCTGTGGCGTCGCGGCCCTTCATCGAGCCGTCGACACCGCGCACGCGGCGCAGGTCCTGCTCGCTCGTGGGCTTGCGGCGCGCGACCTCGATGAGCGTCGGATCCTTGGCGATCCAGCCAACCGGCAGGTCGCGGTGGCGGGCGAGTCGCTCGCGCCAGGCAGCCACCTCGCGCAGGACGGCGAGGTCGCCGGCGCCGAGCTTGCCGCGTCGGCCAACCTTGCGCCACGCCTCCTCGGGCTGGGTCACGAAGCGGTCGACGCCGTCGAATCGGCGCGCGAGCTCCTCGCGCATCCACTCGCGGCGGCCCAGCTCCACGAGGCGGGCGGTGATCTTGTCGGTCATCGCGAACAGGTGCTCGACATCCTCGCCGGCGTAGCGCAGCTGCTTCTCCTGCAGCGGGCGCCGGCTCCAGTCCGTGAACGACTCGCTCGGCTGCACGCGCTGCTTGGTGACCTCGTGCACGAGCTTCTCGTACGCGAGCCCGGCGCTCAGTCCCGTGAAGCCTGCAGCCAGCTGCGTGTCGAAGGTGTTGACCGGTTCCGCCCCGAAGCGCATCGCGAAGGCGACGAGGTCGGCGTGCGGAGCGTGCATGATGACCTGCACGTCCGGATCGGAGATGAGCTCGGCGATCGGGGTGAGGTCGATGCCCTCGAGCGGATCGGCGATGTACACGCGGTCATCGACGTTGAGCTGCGCGAGGCAGATCTGGGGCGAGTACGTGCGTTCCCACAGGAACTCGGTGTCGAGGCCGATGCGCCCAGCGGCGCGCGCCTGCTCGCACAGGTCGGCAAGGTCTGACGTCGATGCAACGGTCTCGAACTCCACCGCGGCATCCTAGAGGACCCGCGCGCACGAGTCCCGGTCGCAGCTGCCCGATCAGTCGTCGGTGTCGAGCAGGCGCAGGCGAAGCGTGTCGCGCGACCCGCCGGATGCCTGCACCATGAGCGCGTCGATGCGCTCGGTCGCCTCGTCCAGCACCGCCGCGTCCTCGACGTGGATGGCCAGCTCGGCGGTGGTGCCGTGGTAGGCCTGCACGAACACGTCGAGCACGCCCGGCAGCGACTCGAGCTCGCGCACGAGGCCCGAGAGCTGTGCGTAGTCGCGCACGTGGAGGACGGTCGCGACGTGGCGCAGGTCACGGAGGGCGGCGGCCGCGAGGGAGTCGCAGTCCTCGTCCGCGCCCTCGAGCGGATCGCTCGTCGGCTCGTCGAGGGGCGCTTCCAGTGGATCCTCGAGCCGACCGGGCGCTGACTCGGCGCTCGCGGGCTCCGGGTCCGGCAGGCGGTCGAGCGCGCGGTCGAGGTCGTCCATGGCGTCATGCAGGCCACTCGCCAGCCGCGCCCGAACCGCTGTCAGCCGCTCGATCGATGTGCGCAGCGGGACCAGCTCACCCTCGAGCCGCGCACGCGTTCGGGAACCTTCGGCGCGTGCTTCGGCAACGATCGCCGTCGCCGTGCGCCCTGCCTCGTCCACCAGCGACCGTGCCTGCTCGGCGGCGCGCCGCACGCGCTCGTCGGCTTCCTGCTCCACGCGCTCGGACAGCTCGTCCAGCTCCCGCTGCCGGGCTCGAAAGGTGTCAAGCGCGCGGTCGGCGACCGTGAGGCGCACGGCCAGCTGCTCGGAGCGGTGTCGCTCGTCGAGCACGAGCTCATGCAGCGCCTCCGCGTGCGCGAGCACCTCGCGGCGCCGGACCCCGAACAGCCGTCGCTTGAGCGCGAGCTCCGGCCATGCGGGCTCGCCGCCTGGTACGCGCAGTGCCCGCAGCTCCGCTTCACGCGCGGCCTCCAGCTGCCGGCAGCGCGCCTGGCTCGCCTCGAGCTCGTCGCGCATGGCGTCCAGTGCCCGTCGCTGCGCTGCGATCGCATGGTCGACGCGCGCGGGTTCGTACCCGAAGAGCGAGCGACGCTGGAAGGGACCGGAGGACATGGACCCGCCAGTATTGGCTGTCCACCGGATGCTTCCTTCCCGGAACGGACGCGGCGCCGCACCCGACATGCAGGTGGACGGGACCGCGATCGGGCGCGGTGCTGCGGGACAGGGTGGATGAGATGCAGGTTGCTTCGATGGTCGGCGCCGCTGCAGGCGTGGCAGGCGTGGGGCTCGCGATCGGGCTCCATGTCGCAGGACGTGACGAGCCGGCCAAGGCCGAGGATGCCGCGCGCCTCGAGTGGGACACGTGGAAGTCCAAGCTGGACGCCGAGTTCCCCGATCGCACGCTCGGCACCGCCGCCGATGAGGAGCGCTTCGAGCGGTTCCTCGCAGCCAACCCCGCCCCGAAGTGGATCCGTGTCGAGCACGAGGGCCTGCGCCAGATCAGCATCGACCCGTTCGATCCGACACCTGTTTCGTCCGGCATCGGTGGCATCGGCGTGGCCGCGGCCGTGGGCGTCGGCCTGCTCGCCGGATTCGGTGGCGCCGCGCTCCGCTACAGCAGGGGAGCTTCACAGGCCATGCAGTCGCTCGGAGCCGCCGGTCAGGTAGGTGGCGCCGCCCTCGGGCTCGCGTCTATCGGCGGAATGTTCCTCCAGCCGAAGGCGGATTCGCTCGTGCGGGAGATCGAGGCGAGCGAGTGGCACACGCCGAGCAAGTGGTACCACTGAACACATCTTGGCACTCACGGTAGAGAGTGCCAGATTCGGGCTTGATCCCTGCTCGGGCCGCGCTAGGATCCATGACGTGAGAGTGACCTGCTCTCGTGGTTGATGACCTTGTTGTTGACTATGGAAGGAGGCCGCAGATGGCCATCGTGCAGTGGGATCCAACTCGGGATCTGTCCCTGCTCCAGGGCGACATGAATCGCCTGTTCGGTCGGTTCCTGGGCGAAGCTCAGGGGAGTGCTGGCGGAGCCCAGCGGTGGGTGCCGGCCATGGACGTCACCGAAGCCGACGACCACTTCGTGCTGCATGCAGACCTGCCCGGAATGGACCCGGACGACGTGACGATCGAGGTCCAGGAGCGCACGCTGCGCATCGCGGGTGAGCGCTGCGTGGGGCGTCGCCTCGACAGCTCGGGCGGGAGCGCGCGGCTCGAGCGGGCATTCGGTCGCTTCGAGCGGCAGCTGACGCTCCCTGCCGGCGTCGACGCCGACGGGATCCAGGCATCGTTCGACCGAGGCGTGCTCGAGCTGCGCATCCCCAAGCCCGTCGCAGCGACACCGCGTCGCATCCAGATTGGTACCCCGTCTGCCACGACGAGCGACGATGAGCACGCAGTCGAAGCGGCCGAGTCGGATCGGCCCGCGAAGCGATCGATCAAGGATCGGGTGCTCGCCAACGCGTGACCGCTTGATCAGCTCGCGGAATCCGGGGGCCACTCGTGCGCGGGATCGTCCCGCGCCGGGTTGCCCCCGAGCCGTTCACCGCGCTCGCGAGCCGGTAGGATCGGCGTGGGGTCGGCGTGATCCCGCGCACCCCTGTAGCTCAGTGGATAGAGCACCTCTCTCCTAAAGAGGTGGCGCAGGTTCGATTCCTGCCAGGGGTATCTCGCAGCCGTGCGGCTCGGGCGACTACTCGTCGTCCTCGTCATCGTCGTCGTCATCATCGTCGTCGTCCTCGTCCTCGTCGTCGGGACCCGCGACGCGCACGAGGTTGGAGTTCTCGGCGTAGGACGTCTGGCCGTTGCTGCCGATCACGAGGCAGCCGATCTTGGTGCCCGCATCGCTCGCCTTGACGCGGTACACGCGCCTGCCGCTGCTGCCCGGCACGCGCTCCCAGACCTCGTCAGCCTGGAAGAACGCGAGCGACGCGACCTCCGGATCGGTGTGCTCGCGCACCCAGCGGTATGTGAATGTCACCGGGCCGGCGCCGGTCCAGCGACCGGGCGCGCACGACAGCACCTCGCCGGGGATGCCGAAGCCGGTCGCGACCGGCGGCTTCACGAGCGTGACGGGCTTGCGGGGGTCGCTTGAGAGGAAGCTGCGCATCGCCGCGACGCGCGTGTAGACGCCGAAGGTGTCGCGCGTCGCGCAGCCAGTGCCGAAGCTGACGATGCCCACCAGGCGCAGCGCTCCGCCGGTGGCGGCAACAAGCGGACCGCCGCTGTCGCCGTAGCACGCGTCGACGCCATTGGTCTGCAGGTTGTCGTCGTTCAGGTCGTGCGTATCGAGCGTGCCGGCGCAGAGCATGGTCGCGGGATCGAAGTCGCGGCCGTAGCCGACGCCGGCGCCCGGGCCGCCCTCATCGCACACGGTGTCGGAGACGATCGGCAGCGCTGCCTCGGCCAAGCCGTTCGCGAGGCTTCGCGAGGACGCGCCGCGCGGCGACTTGCCGAGCGCGTTGTAGGCAGGTCGCGGGCGGGGCTTGGAGGGTCGCAGCAGCGGCTTGTGCTGTGCGCCGGTGAAGGCGAACGAGTCGTTGGGCAGGAAGCGGTACCCCCAGCCGGCGACCCACGGACCCGATGCAGCGCCGGCCGAGGTACCGAGTCCGTTGCCCCAGATCGAGTCCTCGCCCTCCTGCACCGGCAGGATCGTGGTGACCCCGGCGGTAGGCTTCGGTGCGCGCGCGAGCTCGACGAGTGCCACGTCGAACTGGCTGGTGATCGGGTCGTAGCGCGGGTGGATGAGCACGTTGGCGACGTCGATGCGGTCGCCGTTGCGGATGCTCAGCACCCGTCGCCCGCCGACGGCCTGGAAGCCCGTGGCCTTCACGGCCTTGGCGTTGTTGAAGCGACGGAATCGCCCGTTGTCGTCGAGGATCAGCAGCTTGTAGGGGTCCGCGACGCAGTGCGCGGCGGTCGCGACGAGCTGCGGCGCGATGAAGGTGCCGCCACAGAAGTGACCCTTGCGCGTGTCGGACTCCTGACGCGCGACGAGCGTGGCGATCGAGGTCCAGCGGGCGGCATACCCCGCGGCGTCGACGCTCGTGCCGTTGATGACGCGCCCGGTCGCAGCCCCGGCGCTTGCGCTCCCCGCGAGGGATGCCACGAGGGCGGCGGCGAGGACGATGATGGCGGCGATGGCAGGGCGATGCTGGTTGTGCGGCACGGATGGCTCCGGTTCGGGCGGGTGACGTGGATGGTGGTGGTGGAGCGGGATCTGGACTAGTCGCCGAGGCGATTGGCGAGCTCGACGAGGTTGCCGTCGGGGTCACGCACGTAGACGCTCAGGAGCGTGCCGGTGGCGCCGGTTCGTTCGACCGGGCCCTGTTCGACCGCGACGCCGCGGTCCTCCAGGACCCGCAGCACGCCCTCGACGGGCATCCGCGTGATCAGGCACAGGTCGGCGCTGCCGGGCGTTGCCGCAGCTGCGCCGGGCTCGATGGCGCTCCCCGCGGGGTGCAGGTTCAGCTTCTGGTCGCCGAAGTGCAGCGCGAGGCGACCCTCGCCGAAGCGCTCCTCGCGCATTCCGAGCACGTCGACGTAGAAGCCGAGCGTCGCGTCGATGTCGGCCACGGTGAGCACGAGGTGGTCGAGCGAATCGATGGCGAGGCGGGCACCGATGGAGGTGCCGGCATCGGTGGTCCCGAGAGCAGTCATCGCCCGCTCCTACCCCGGCCCCGCGCAGTGCCAACCTGTGACGTCCGATCGCGGGATTATCGTTGCGCCCATGGTGACCCTCCCCGCACCCGCCGCTGGCGTCCCGCTCGTCGACCCGGCCCCCGCGCCGGCAGCCGATGCACGTCGTGGCTTCGCCGAGCTGCCGCTCGCCAAGGCGCTGTCGCTCGTCGGGGACCGCTGGTCGCTCGCCGTCGTCGCACAGCTCACCGAAGGCGCGCAGCGCTTCAACGACCTGGCCGATGCGCTCAAGCCGATCGCACGCACCGTGCTGAGCGAGCGCCTGCGACGCCTCGAGGATGCGGGCATCATCACCAAGCGCCAGTACTCCGACGCCCCCGTGCGCTGGAACTACCGGCTCAGCGTGAGCGGCTCCGAGCTCGCTCGCGTCGCCGGCGTGCTCGCCGACTGGGGCTCACGCCACCTCGGCGACGGCCTGCCCGCCCTGACGCACGAGGAGTGCGGCACCGGCGTGATGGTCGCATGGCACTGCGCCGACTGCGGCCCAGTGCCCCCCAAGGCCGTCGTCACCCGCTAGCCGTCAGCGGCCCATCCCGGGCGGCTCGAGCGGTTCCGCATGTCCGCGTCGCCTCGCAATTTTCTGTCGTACAACAACACAATTGTGCGAGGCGACTGGTGATGCCGATGGTCAGCGGCCCATGCCGGGCGGCTCGAGCGGCAGCAGCAGCTCGAACTCCGCACCGTCGGCGCGGTCCACGCAGCGCAGGTTGCCGCCGAGTGCCCATGCCAGCTCGCGTCCGATTGCCAGGCCCAGGCCGAGCCCGCCCTCGCGCTTGGTGCCGACGAACGGCTCGAAGATCCGCTCCTGCTGCGCCGCAGGGATGGGGTCGCCGTCGTTGACGACGGCCAGTCGCACCTGCCCGCCGATGCGCTGACCGCTCACGCGCACCTCGCTCGCGGCGTAGCGCAGCCCGTTCCCGACGAGGTTGCGGAGGATCTGCAGGATCCGCTGGCCGTCGCTGTGGATCATCACGTGCTCGAAGTCGCCCTCGACCTCGATGTGCGCGCCCACCTTGGTGGTCGTCCCGCCGTCGAAGATCGCGAGCAGGTGTTCGCCAAGCTCATCCACCCACACCGTTTCGGTGACCGTCGTGAATTTGTTGCTGCGCAGGCGGGCGAGGTCGACGATGTCCTCGATGAGCCGCTCCAGGCGGACAGCCTCACGCCGGATCACGCCGAGCGACTGCGTGCGCATCTCCGCGTCGTCGGCGAAGTCCTCGATCGCCTGCGCGTGCCCGGTGATCGCCGTGAGCGGCGTGCGCAGCTCGTGCGAGATGCTCATCAGGAATCGGCGGTCCGTGGCATCGATCTCACGCAGTCGCAGCGCAAGGGTGCTCATCCCGCCCGCGATCTCCGCGAGCTCGCCGGAGACGGGCACCTGTGCGAAGGCCTCGTCGGGGTGACGCCCCTGCGTGACTTCACGGCTGGCGCGGACGAGTCCTGACAGCGGGGTCAGTGCGCGATGCACGAGCGCGACGCCCACCAGGACGAGCAACACCATGCTCGTCGCCGCGCCGATCAGCACGGCCGCGCGGGTCTGCGATGCGAGCGTCTCCTCGTTCCCCGCGAGCCCCAGCGCCGCCGCTGCGCCCACACCGGCGCCGAGCAGCACGAGCACAGCTGCGAGCAGGCCCAGGCGGCCTCGGAGGGACGTGGTCACGACCCGCACGTCCTCTCGCTCGCCGGCAGCATCAGGCCGCGTGCACCTCGGTACCGACCTTGTAGCCCGATCCCCAGACGGTCACGATCGGGCAGTCGTCGCCGAGCTTCTTGCGCAGCTGGCGCACGTGCACGTCGACCGTGCGCGTGTCGCCGGCGTAGGTGTAGCCCCAGACCTTCTCGAGCAGCTGCTCGCGGTTGAGGACCTCGCCGTCGCGCTCGAGCAGTTCCCAGAGCAAGTCGAACTCCTTCGGGGCGAGCATGACCTGCTCCCCCGATACCAGGCACTCGCGACGCGCGGCGTCGATGGCGATCTCGCCGCACTTGAGCTTGCGCGACGTGCTCACCGGCGCGTTCGAGCGTCGGAGGATCGACTTGATCCGCGCCACCAGCTCGCGTGCGTTGAAGGGCTTGGTGAGGTAGTCGTCGGCGCCGACCTCGAGGCCGACGATCTTGTCGATGTCCTCGTCGCGCGCCGTCAGCATGATGATCGGCACGTTGCTCGTCGTGCGGACCTTGCGGCAGATGTCGAGGCCGTCCATGTCGGGGAGCATGAGGTCGAGCGTCACGAGGTCGACCTTGCCCTCCAGGGCGATCATCGCCGCGGCGCCGGTGGGTGCAACCGTCACGCCGTAGCCCTCGCGCTCGAGGTACATCTTCACGAACGACGAGATCGATTCCTCGTCCTCGACGATCAGGATGTGCTGGTTCTTGCCGTCACTCATGCGGTGCTCCTACGGGGTGCGTGCGGGGGGCACGCAGGCGCAGACGCCCCAAAACGCGCCTGCACAGGAGTTGTGCCCCTGCGGCTACGCGAGCGAAACGTGCGGAAGCGGTCCCCTCCAGGTGGCTGAACCCACCTATCCGGCATTCCTGCGCCGGGGGGTGGGCGACCACTGGCTCACCTCCTGCTACTCCGGGGCGCGCCTCGCGGTTCACGCTGGCGCGAATTGTTTCCTCCCAGGACACATAGCGCGCCAGCCGTGCCGGGCAGCGGTCAGCAACCCCCCCGCGGCTTCGCGTCCTTGGTGGTGGTGAATCCGGGTCGCGCGCAGAGCCTGTCGCGGTCGACCACGTAGAGCCACTGGTTGGTGCCCTTGCCGGCAACGCGGATGCCGGGCGTCGACTGCAGGAGCCGGTGGAGGTACTTGGCGCCCTTCGGGTGCAGGATGATGGCGTCGACCTCCTCGTCGATGAGGAGGTCGATGCGCTCGTCGGCGGTCAGGCCGTCGCCCTTGGTGAAGTCGCCGTCGATGAAGGAGACGGCGCGGGCGAAGCGTTCGGGGACCCGGTTCTCGGGAGTGAACGCGGTGTGGCGCGGCACCGACGACACCGCGTAGAGCGGTGCGAGGGCCATGGCCATGTAGCCGTTGCGGCTGCGCGGATCGGCGAGCACCACCGACCCGGTCGGCAGCTCGCGCAGGCCCTCGGCGACCTGCGGCGCGAACAGGCGCAGCTCGGCCGTGCGCATGTCACGCGGGAGCCGGTCGAGGCGCCCCTCCTGGAACAGCTCGCCGACGCTGCCGTAGACGGGCACCGCGCCGATGAGCAGCACCACGGCGGCGATCGTCGTGGCGTGACCGGCGAGCAGCTCCGTGGGCCAGCTCCACTCCTGGGCGATGCGGATGCGGAGCGGAATCGGGCGCTTCCCAGCCCGCGCGGCGAACGTGACGAGCCAGCAGAGGCCGCCGATGAGCAGGATCCCGAGCAGGACGGTGAGCACGC
>JAOPYU010000168.1 GCA_025964455.1 Thermoleophilia bacterium
CACGCTCGGGCCGGCGCTCGGTGGCATCCGGATGTGGCCGTACCAGAACGAGCGCGAGGCGATCGTCGACGCGATGCGCCTCGCCCGCGGCATGACCTTCAAGGCGGCAGTGGCGGGCCTCAACCTCGGCGGCGGCAAGACGGTCGTCATCGGCGACCCGCGCAAGGACAAGTCCGAGGCGCTGTTCCGCGCGCTCGGCCGCTTCGTCGACACGCTCAACGGTCGCTACATCGCAGCCGAGGACGTCGGCACCGCGACGCAGGACATGGACTACGTCGCGATGGAGACGCCGTACGTCACTGGCATCGACTCACCTGACGGCGGCTCCGGCGATCCCTCCCCGATGACCGCCCTCGGGGTCTTCCAGGGCATCCGCGCCGCGGCCAAGAAGGTCTACGGCTCCCACAAGCTCGACGGCCTGCGCGTCTCGATCCAGGGCTGCGGCCACGTCGGCTCCTACCTGGCCGAGCACCTGCACGAGGCTGGCGCGATCCTGACGGTGACCGACATCCACGACGACAACGTCGCGCGCGTGTGCGAGCAGACCGGCGCGACGAGCGTCGCACCCGACAAGATCTACGACGTGCCCGCCGACATCTTCGCGCCGTGCGCGCTCGGCGGCATCGTCAATCCGGACAACGTCGCGCGCCTGCTGGCCGCCGGCGAGCTGAAGATCATCGCGGGCGCTGCCAACAACGTGCTCGACCACGACACCACCGGCCAGCTGCTGCACGACCGCGGCATCCTCTACGCCCCTGACTACGTCATCAACGCGGGCGGCCTCATCAACGTGTCCGAGGAGCTCGGCGGCTACAACGGCGACCGTGCCAAGAAGCGCGTCGAGAAGATCTACGACAACCTCGCCCGCGTGTTCGACATCGCGATGGAGCGTGGCATCCCGCCGCACGAGGCTGCCGAGAAGGTCGCGCTCGATCGCATCGCGAGCGTCCGCCCGATCGCCGACGTCTACACCGGCCGCGCACGCACGAGCTGGCAGCACAAGCCGATCGCGCTCCAGAACGGCTGAGCCGACGCGACACCCAAAGAAGTCCACGAGGCGGCGTCGGAGCAATCCGGCGCCGCTTCGGTCATGATGCGACCACATGTTCCTGCCGCTCAAAGACGCGCTGCCGACCGGCCGCATGCCATGGGTGACGATTGCGCTCATCCTCATGAACGTGCTCGTGTTCGCCCTCGGCTACCTGCCCGCGGACCGTCAGGTCGCCGGCAGCACGAGGCAGGTCTCCCAGCACGACGTGTGGCTGACCGAGTACGGCGCGATCCCCTGTGAGCTGCTCGGGCACTGCGCCAACCAGGCCGCGGTGGTCGTGGTCGATGGCGGCATCCTGGATCCGCGGCCGCGTGCACTGAGCGCGCAGGTCGACCAGCACGCGCCGGCACTGACACTCGTCACCAGCATGTTCCTGCACGGCGGGTTCCTCCACCTGTTCTTCAACATGCTCTTCCTGTGGGTGTTTGGCAACAACGTCGAGGATGCGATGCACCCGCTCGGCTTCCTCGCCTTCTACCTGGCTGCCGGGATGGCCGCCGGGCTTGCGCAGGCGCTCGTGGCCTCACATGCGGTGGTGGCGACCGTCGGGGCGAGCGGCGCGATCGCGGCGGTGCTCGGCGCGTACCTGTTCCTGTATCCGCGCGCCAAGGTGCTGACGCTCGTGTTCTTCCCACTCGTGCTGTGGTTGCCGGCATGGGTCGTGGCTGGCGGCTGGGGGCTGCTCCAGTTCTTCGCGACCTGGAAGAGCATCTTCGCGCCAGCCGCGCTCGACGGCGGGGTCGCCTACATGGCGCACTTCGCGGGGTTCGCGATAGGGCTGGCCACGGTGGGGCTCATCGCCGAGCGACGCAATCCGATCTACGACGAACGCTACGGCCCGCTCAGTTGAGCTTGAGCCCGCTGTCGCTCCATGCCGCGTTGGCGTGACGGCGTTCGAAGGGCAGTACGGAGGGGTCGCCGCCCGTGCCCGTCTCGTGGACGCTGGCGCGGCCGGCCCCCAGGTCGAGCTTCACGGTGAACTCGTACCAGGCGATGTCCCACGAGAGCGTGACCCGCACGCGCCGCGGGATTCCCGGGCCTTCGTCGAGCACGTTGACATCCGGAGCGCCGAGCGTGCGGGCGATGCGCGCCATCCGCTCCAGGTCACTCGACTGGTTGAAGGCGTCGAGCGCGTGGCCGCTCATGCGCATCGGGCTCGTCTCGGCGTGACGGGCGAGCTGCAGCCGCTCGATCCGCAGGTCGCGGTCGCGCAGCTCCGAGCGCAGCTGGCGCAGCTCGGCGACGTTGCGCTCGGCTTGGCGACGCTCCTCGGCGCGACGCGCCGGGTCGAGCTCGCGGCGCAGGCGCTCGAGCTCGAGGCCCTGGCGCCGCATGCGCGCGATCAGCTCCGCCGGCGGATCCGGATCGACCGTCCGCGCATCGAGGCCTATGGCGCGCTCGACGATCGCAGCCTGGGGAGCGAGCAGTTCGGGCTCCGGCTCGAGGGCGAGCTCCAGCGGTGCGCGCTCCTGCACGCGAAGCCGCGTGGAGCCGCCGCGATGCATCGGCTCGCCGCTGGCAGACCAGCCGCGGGCCACCGCGCGCGGGCGGCACAGCTCGCAGACCGCGTGCGGGCGATCGCTGCGGGCGTCGCTGTAGGGCAGGAGGGGCTCGCCGAACAGGACGGATCGACGGCACAGCGCACAGTCCGTCGTCGCACGGTCCAGCACTGCGGTCGGCGCGTCGTTCATCTCCCCCTCCTTCCTCGTCCGGCTCCCTCGCGCGGCGCCGGCATGGCGTCACGAGCACGTCTCGGAGGATGGTAGCCGCACGCCCCCAGCGCGTGCGGCAGTCGGGCAGCAGATCGCGGTTCAGTCGAACAGGCCGCCGACGACCGGCAGGTGTGAGGCACCCTCGCGAGCAAGCCCGAGACCGTCCCCGGCGAGCTCCACGCCGCCTTCGAGCAGGTCCTTGCCACCCTCGACCACGTCCGCGGCGCGAGCTTTCACGTCGCCCGGGAGGTCGCGCACGCCGCGTCCGAAGCCGGACGTCCAGATGTCCAGACCCCGTTCCTGCAGGTTGTCGAACACGCTCTGTGGCTGGCCGAGGTCGATCACGCCGTCGATGCCGCGGTCGATGAGTCGCTCGCGCTCCGCCGCCTGGTCGTCGGGCGTGCCCTGGTTCTGCGACGCCCAGATCGAGACCTTGCCGTGCGGCGCGAGCTCACGGATGACCTCGTCGCTCGCCTCGTCCCAGCGCACCGGGAAGGCGATGCGACCGCCGACGGCGTCCGCGACCTTGGCCACGCGCTGGAGGTCCTCGCGGTGGTAGCCGTCTTCATGGACGTCGGGGTTCAATGCGATCCAGGCGTCCGGATAGCGGCGTCGGATCTCGCGCGCCTGCTCCTCCGGGATGCCACCGACGTTCAGCATGATGCGACCGTCCGGCACGCCGCTGCGCTCGAGCGAATCGAGGATCTTCGGGATCGCGGCGGGCTCCTTGACGTCCACCTTGATCCCGCGACCGCCGGTG
The DNA here is from genome assembly GCA_025964455.1 of Thermoleophilia bacterium. Next base: position 3,524 of record JAOPYU010000168.1, read on the forward strand.
CCGCCGATCTGCGCCCACTCCTCGAAGCTGAGCCCCTCTGATTCCTGGTCCGCATCGTGGGCCATCACCACGCGGCCGTGCTTGTCGACGCGCGCATCACCCTCGAGCCAGTCGTAGTCGCCCTCGAGCGCGTGCTGCATCTCCTCGCGCGTGTTGGAGCGGTGCGCGTTGCGTCCGGCGACCAGGTCGTCACGCTTGGGATCCCAGGTACGGCCCGCGCGGGTCGCCACGGCCACGTCGCGCAGCTTGGCGGCATCGCCCGTGAGCGGCGGCAGGGTCGAGGTTCCGTCCTGGCGGCGCGACCCGGCCGGACGACGCGGCTCGCTGCCGAAGAGGTCGCGAATCTTGGCGCCGATGGCAGCGCCGATCGAGGCTCCGGTGCCGCCACGACGTGGCAGGTCGGTGTCCGAGGGCGGGCGCGGTGGCGCCCCGGCCGACGGGGTATCGGGGGCGCGCTTCGACGGCGCGCTCGGCACGCGTGGCTTCGCAGGCGTCGACGGCCGCGGTTGCGCGGCGGGTCCATTGGACACTGGCGTGCTCATCTACCTCCCCCGGACCACCGTACGACGCGCGTGCGGATCCGCCAAGGAGGATGGTTCGCGCCCCCGCGGGTAGAGGTCGTCCATGTGCCGGAACATCCATACGCTCTTCAACTTCGATCCGCCCGCGACCACCGAGGAGACCCATGCGGCGTCGCTCCAGTACGTGCGCAAGGTGAGCGGCTTCACCAAGCCCTCGCAGGCGAACCAGGCGGCCTTCGATGCGGCGGTCGAGGCGATCGACGCCGCGACGCGCGACCTGGTCGCCTCGCTCGTGACCAACGCACCGCCCAAGGACCGCGAGCTCGAGGCCGAGCGCGCCCGCGCGCGTGCGAAGAAGCGTTTCGGCGTGTCGGTCGGCTAGTCGCTCTCCTTGGAGCGCCCGCCAGCGACTGTGCAATTTCGATAACCCCTCGATCGTTTCTGCACAGTTGATGACGAGGTTGCGGCCGGCGCCCCACCATGTGTGCAGAACCGATAACCCCTCGATCGATTTCGTACATGATGAGCGCTGGCGCCGGGCGGCGCTCCTGCCGGTAACCTGCTGCATGGCCGACGCTCCCCTCAACGCGAAGCTCCCGCTCGACCCGGATGGCGTGTACGCCTTCCTCACCGACCTGGACTTCCTGCCGCAGTGGTATCCGGCGGTCCGTCGCATCAGCGTGCGCGGCGGAGGGCCTCCGACACTCGGCGCGAGACTCGTGGAGCATCGACGCGCGCCTCTCGTCCCCGGGATGCGCATCGTCGTACCCATGCAGGTGACCGATGCGCGTGCCGGCGTGCGCTACGCGGTGCGGGCGTGGTTCCCGCGCACGTGCAGCATCGACGCGTCGTATGAGCTGGAGCCGTCGCTCGACGAAGTCGGTACGTTCGTCCGCGTGCGCTACGAGGTCGAGCCGATGACCCGCGCCGCACTGCCCGCCTGCCGCGCGATCGGGTGGGTGCTCGCCACCCAGGGGCGCGCGCAGGTCGCCGCGATGCCCCGCGGGCTCGCTGCGTGGCGCGGCGAGCCGTCGGGCGAGTAACGACCGCCCCGGTGGACACCTTCCACCACATGGAAGAACGCATCGTCGTCCAGGGTGCCCGCGCGAACAACCTGCAATCGGTCTCCGTCGAGGTCCCCAAGCGGCGCCTCGTCGCCTTCACGGGCGTCTCCGGGTCCGGCAAGTCCTCGCTCGTGTTCGACACGATCGCGGCCGAGGCACAGCGTCAGCTCAACGAGACGTTCTCGGCGTTCGTGCGCCAACGGCTCCCGCACTACGGCACGCCCGATGTCGATTTCATCGACGGGCTCTCCACCGCCGTCATCGTCGACCAGAAGCGCCTCGGCGGCGGCGCCCGCTCCACGGTCGGCACCGTCACCGACATCAATCCGCTCATCCGCCTGCTGTTCTCGCGCGTCGGATCACCGACCGCGTACCCCTCGAACCTGCTCTCCTTCAACGACCCCGACGGCATGTGCCCGCGCTGCCACGGGACCGGCATCACGCGCGAGCCCGATCCCGACCTGCTCGTCGACCGCGAGCTGTCACTCGACCGCGGCGCGCTCCTGCACCCCACCATGAACGTCGGCACCTGGCCGTGGCGCATGTACGCGCGGGCCGGCTTCGACCGTCGCCGCCCGGTGAAGTCGTGGCCGAAGGCCGACTGGAAGCTGTTCCTCTATGCCGACGAGCCCGAGTTCGAGGGGCTCATCACCCGCTTCGAGCGGATCTACCTGAAGCGCGATCCGAGCGAAGTCTCCGAAGCCTACCTGCGCAGCTTCGATCGCTTCGTTCGCAGCTCCACGTGCAACGCGTGCGACGGGACCCGGCTCGGCCCGGTCGCGCTCGCCTGCCGCATCGACGGCTGCAACATCGCGGACTGGTGCGCCATGGACATCGAGGCGCTGCGCCCGAGGGTCCGCGCCGTGCATGACCCCGAGGCGGTCACGATGGTCGAGGAGATCGACGAGCGACTCGGGCAGATGGAGCGCATGGGGCTCGGCTACCTGACGCTCGATCGGCCGACCGGCTCGCTCTCCGGCGGCGAATCCCAGCGGATCAAGATGGTGCGCCACCTCGCGAGCAGCCTGGTCGAGCTGATGTACGTGTTCGACGAGCCCACGGTCGGTCTGCACCCAGCAGACGTCGACCAGGTGATCGAACTGCTGCTGCGACTGCGCGACCGCGGCAACACGGTGCTCGTGGTGGAGCACGATCGCGACGTGATCCTCGCCTCGGACCACGTCGTCGACGTCGGGCCGCGCGCCGGCAGCGCTGGCGGGACCATCACCTTCGAAGGGACGCCCGCCGGGCTGCTGGGATCCGGCACGCTCACCGGCCGGCACCTGCAGCGCGCCACGGAGCTCAAGGACGAGGTGCGCTCCGGTTCGGACTCGCTGCGGATCCGGCGCGTCACCGCCAACAACCTGCGCTCGGTGGCCGTGGACATCCCGCGTGAGACGCTCGTCGCGATCACCGGCGTGGCGGGCTCGGGCAAGTCGACGTTGATGATGGCGGGCCTCGTCGCGCAGCACCCGGACACGGTCGTGGTGGACCAGTCGCCCGTCGGCACGTCGATCCGCTCGTGCCCTGCCACGTACACGGGGATCATGGATCACCTGCGACGCGCCTTCGCTGCGGCCAATGATGTCGACGCGTCATTGTTCAGCTTCAATTCGGAGGGTGCCTGCCCGGCTTGCGAGGGTCGCGGATTCCAGTCGACCGAGCTGTCGTTCCTCGACCCGGTGGTGCGCGCATGCCCCGAGTGCGACGGCGCCCGCTTCCGCCCCGAGGTGCTCGAGTACACGCTCGATGGGCGCACGATTGCGGACGTGCTGGCGATGACCGCGGACGAGGCGCTCGACACGCTCGCCGGCGCGCCCGTCCAGCGTCGAGTGCGCAGCCTGGTCGACGTCGGCCTCGGCTACCTGACGCTCGGCCAGCCACTCAGCACGCTGTCAGGCGGCGAGTGTCAGCGGATCAAGCTCGCGACGCAGCTCGGGCGGCGCGGCTCCACCTTCATGCTCGATGAGCCGACCACCGGCCTGCACATGGCCGACGTCGCCAAGCTCATCGAGCTGCTCGATCGACTCGTCGACGAGGGCAACACGGTCGTGGTGGTCGAGCACAACCTCGACGTGGTCGCCCATGCCGACTGGGTGATCGACATGGGCCCG
>JAOPYU010000197.1 GCA_025964455.1 Thermoleophilia bacterium
TGACCCGCGAGTCGCCGCATGCGGGCTCGGGTGTCGCGACACGCTGCGCCTCGAGGCGTGCTATCCGCTGCACGGCAACGACATCGACGTGTCGCGCGATCCGATCGGTGCGGGGCTCGGATTTGCGGCACCGGCGGGGCTGCACGCCTCAGTCGACCGCATCCGCGAGGCTGGTGCGGCCCAGCGACTCGTCCCGGTCCAGGTCGAGGGACGCGGCATACCGCGCGCCGGTACCGAGGTGCTGGTCGGCGAGTCGGCGGTCGGGGTCGTCACGAGCGGCACGATGAGCCCGATCCTGCGGACGGGGATCGCGCTCGCGTGGGTCGACGCCGACCACGCGGCGATCGGGACCGAGCTCGGGCTCGACATCCGGGGATCGCGCGCCGCCGCGCGGGTGATGCAGCGACCGTTCGTCGCCGGATCGCTGTAGTCCGACCTGGCGTTCGTCACGAGGTGCTCGTGATTTCGTGTGCCGGCGTCAAGAAATCGTGCGCGCGAGGATGAAGTGTCTCGAGGTGCTCGTGATTTCGTGCGCCGGGGTCAAGAAATCGTGCGCGCGGCAGGTGGGGGCGGTGCGCGGGGAGGGGCGGGCGCGGGGCGGCGGGTTCGGGTAGTTTGCGGGAGACGATTTCGCGAAGGAGCCGCCCGATGTCCGTAGCCACCTATCCCGCCGATCTGCGGTACCACGAGGCCCATGACTGGGCGCGGATCGAGGGCGACGTCGCGACGTTCGGGGTGACGTGGCACGCACAGGATGCGCTCGGCGACATCGTGTACTACGCGCCGCCCGAGGTAGGCGCCACGATCAAGGCCGGCGACGGCTACGGCGAGCTGGAATCCGTGAAGGCCGTGAGCGACGTGATCGCACCGCTCGACGGCGAGGTCCTCGAGGTGAACGAGCACGTGCTCGGGTCGCCCGAGCTCGTCAACAGCGACCCGTACGGCGCGTGGCTCGTGAAGGTCCGGCTCGCCTCGCCCGAGGCGGCGGAGCAGCTGCTGGACGCCGACGCCTACCAGGCCCTGCTGTAGCCCGTCAGGCCGCCGGAACATCCTGCATCTAGATGGTTTCTAACGGTCCGGCCAGATTCGTGGCAGGAACCGGCAGGTGGCCGTCGAAGACCCAGTGCGACCGCTGTTTTCGGTAGGATTGTCGCTTCATGTCGCAGGTCCAGCTTCAGGTACGGCCCCGGCGCGTGCGGTGCTCCGAGTCATGTGAGCCACCGCCGTTCCGCTTCGAGACCGCCCATGGTCGGCGCGAGCGTGCCACGGGCGCCGCGCTCGTCGCGCTCGTCCCCGCCAAGGGCCTCTGGCTGCTGCTGCGCACGGTCGGGCATGCGATCGACGCCGCGTTCTTCCTCGCGACGATCGTCGTGTGGTGCGCGCTGCACCTGACGGTCTGGAGCTACGCGTTCGAGATGGGTCCCGCCGCGTCGTGCTTCGGCCTGCCGTGTCCCGAGTGGCTGCGTGCCAAGGTGGTGCTCGCGTGCGTCGCGCTGTGCGCGTGCTCGTTCATCGCCGCGATGGTGCTGCGTCGGCTCAACCACCGGGCGACGGGCAGCGTCCTGCTCGTGCTCGTGACGTTCGACATCGCCGCCCTGTTGCTGCTCGCGCTCAACGCCGCGGCCTGACGCCGTCGCCATCGGGTCGCGCGAGTAGTATCGAGGGCGATGCCATACGCACCCGCGACCGCCGACGACCTTCGCCACATGCTGGAGGCGATCGGCGTTGCATCCGTCGACGAACTCTATGCCGACGTGCCGGCAGCAGCCCGCATCGAGCGTGAGCTCGACCTCCCGCTCGGGGTGGCCGAGCCGGAGCTCATGCGCCTCGCTCGCGCCCACGCTGCCAACACCCTCGACCTCTCGGTCGCGCCCTCGTTCCTCGGCGTCGGCAGCTACGACCACTTCGTGCCTGCCGCGGTCCGCGCGATCATCTCGCGCAGCGAGTTCGCGACGGCCTACACGCCGTACCAGCCCGAGTTGTCACAGGGCACGCTCCAGACGATCTTCGAGTTCCAGAGCTCCATCGCCGCGCTCACGGGACTGCCCGTGGCGAATGCGTCGCTCTATGACGGCGCAACCGCCGTGGCCGAGGCCACCTACCTCGCCGAGCAGACGACCGGGCGCACCGAGCTCGTCATGCTCGGCACCGTCGCGCCCCAGGTGCGTGCCGTCGTCGACACCTATGCCGGCGCCTATGGCATGACCGTCCTGACGATCGCGCCGGATCCTGCGACCGGCACGGTCGACCCCGCCGCCGTCGCCGCCGCGCTCGGGCCTGACACGGCCGGCGTCGTCGTCCAGCACCCCAATGCGTTCGGGTTGCTCGAGGACGCACCACGCATCGTCGCGGACGCCGAGGCCGCCGGCGCGATCGCGATCGTCTCCGCCGACCCGCTCTCGCTCGGTGTGCTCGAGGCGCCCGGCGCATACGGCGCCGGCGTGGTGGTGGGGGACGGTCAGCCACTCGGCATCGCACCGACCGCCGGTGGTCCCACCTTCGGCTTCATGTCGGCGCAGGAGCGCTTCATCCGCCGCATGCCTGGACGCATCGTCGGCGAGACCCGCGACCGAGACGGCGCACGCGGCTACGTGCTCACCTTCCAGACACGCGAGCAGCACATCCGGCGCGAGAAGGCGACGTCGAACATCTGCACCAACCAGGCGCTCTGCGCCCTCGCCGGGCTCGTGCAGCTGTCGTGGCTCGGTCCGGCCGGCATCGCCGAGCTCGGCGCCATCCAGTTCGAACGCGCCGCGTCGACGCGCCGTCGCATCACCGAGGTGGCAGGCATCGCCGCCGTGCACGGCGAAGGCGCCGCGCCTGTCTTCCGCGAGTTCCTGGTCGACCTCCCCGTCGATGCCGCCACCGTCGCCGCACGAACCGCGGCACGCGGAGTGCTCTGCGGCTGGCCGGCCGCCCAGGGCTGGCCGGAGCTCGGGCCGGGTGCGCTGCTGGTCGCGGCGACCGAACAGCGCACCGACGGCGACATCGAGTTGCTCGCCGCCGAGCTCGAGCGCGCCATCGCGGAGGTGTCGGCATGACCACCGCTCCGCCCGGCGTGCACCCTGCGAGCGAGCCGACGATCTTCGAGCGATCACGACCGGGTCGCCGCAGCTCGCGACATGTCTTCGCCATCGACATCGACGATGCCCTCGCGGGCGTGCCCGATTCGCTGCGCCGCAGCGCCCCGGCGCCGCTGCCCGAGGTCGCCGAGCCGACGCTCGTGCGGCACTTCGTGCGACTGTCGCAGCGCAACCACTCGATCGACTCGGGCTTCTACCCGCTCGGCTCGTGCACGATGAAGTACAACCCGAAGGTCCACGACGAGATCGCGGCGATCCCGGCCTTCGCACGCATGCACCCGCTCGCCCCCGCCGCCACCCAGCAGGGCCTGCTCGCGCTGCTCCACGAGCTGCAGCATGCGATCGGCGAGCTCTCCGGACTCCCTGCCGTGACGCTCCAGCCGGCGGCCGGTGCGCACGGCGAGTTCACCGGCCTGCTGCTCATGCGCGCGTGGCACCAGGGCCGCGTCGCCCGTGGCGAGATCGACCGCGAGCCGCTCGGCGTGCTCGTGCCCGACACCGCCCACGGCACCAATCCCGCGACGGTCCGCATGGCCGGCATGCGCACGATCAGCATCCCGAGCGACGAACGCGGCGGCATGGATCTCGACGCCGTGCGCGCCGCGTGCGCCGAGCACGACGTCGCCGGGCTCATGCTCACCAATCCCAACACGCTCGGGCTGCTCGACGAGCGCATCCTCGACATCGCCGAGGTGGTGCACGGCG
>JAOPYU010000341.1 GCA_025964455.1 Thermoleophilia bacterium
CGCGACCCGTCGCCGCGAGCTCGCGGGTGCGCCATGCCGCGCGGTTGCGCACGCCGTGGCGCGATTCGTCCACCGAGTAGCCGGTGACGTCGATCCCCGCCGCGCGACACGTGGCGATGGCGCGGTCGATGTGGAAGGCGCTCGTCACGACCACCGCCTGCTCGATGCCGAACACCTGTCGCGCGCGAACGCACGTGTCCCAGGTCCGGCGCCCTGCATAGTCGGGCGCCACGAGCTGCGCGGGCGCCCCGTCCTCGATCGCACGTCGTCGCATCGCCGAGGGCTCGTCGTAGTACTGCGTCGTGTTGTCACCGCTCATGAGCAGCAGGTCGACCCGCCCGGCGTCCAACAGCCCCACCGCCGCGTCGATGCGGTCCTCGAGCAGCGGCGAGGGTCGCTTGCCCACGAGGCCGGCGCCCAGCACGATGGCAGCGCGTCGATCGCCCTCGGCGAGCCTGGGCAAGTCAGCGGGCCGATGTGCCACGTCGCCGCGTGCGAGCAGCCATGTCGTTGCGCGCGGCGCGAGCAGGACGACCACGACCGCCGCCATCAGGACGAGCGCGATGCGCCGCGCTGCGGTCCGGCCGCGATGCGGCACGCGACTGGACGGTCCACGGGGCTCGGCCTGGAGGCCGTGGAGGTCGGGGCGGCGGCGATGTTCGACGGAGGTGGGCATCGAGGCGGTCGCTCCGGTCAGGTGCGCGCCAGCAGGCGCTCCTGCAAGGCGCGGGCGGCGCGGGCGCGGTGTGAGACCTGCGCCTTGGCAGCGGCGCCCAGCTCGGCGAAGGTCTGCGTGTGCCCCTCCGGCATGAAGACCGGGTCGTAGCCGAACCCGGTCGCGCCCGCGGGCTGGCCGGTGATGGTGCCCTCGACGAAGCCCTCCGCCCAGGTCTCCTCGCCCTCGGGCGAGACCATCACGAGCACGCAGGCGAAGCGCGCCGAGCGCAGCTCCTCGGCGGGGTAGGACCGGAGCCGCTGGAGCAGCAGTGCGGTGTTGCGCTCGTCTGTGGCGTCCTCACCGGCGAACCGGGCGCTGCGCACTCCGGGTGCGCCGTCGAGCGCGTCGACGATGAGGCCGGAATCGTCGGCGATCACCCAGCGGTCGGGGTGCAGGTCATGGCCGGCATGCGTCTTGATCCGCGCGTTGTCGAGGAACGTCGCGCCGATCTCGGGCGGCAGCACGGTGCCCGCTGCGAGCGGCTCGAGCTGGAAGTCGGGGAGGAGCAGCTGCAGCTCCTCGACCTTGTGTGCGTTGCCGGTGCAGACGATCGCACGGCGGGTGCGCGAGGTGGCATCCATGCCCAGATGGTAGCCGCCGCACCGGTCAGTGCGCGGCGCGGCGTCGCGTCTCAGCGTGAGAAGGCAGCGGTCTGCAGCTCCCCGATGGTGCCGATGCCCGCCATGCCCAGGTCGATCATGCGATCGAGCTCCGCGCGCGTGAAGGTGAAGCCCTCGGCGCTCGACTGCACCTCGATGAGGCGCCCCGAACCCGTTGCGACCAGGTTCATGTCGACGTCGGCCGTCGAATCCTCGACGTACTCCAGGTCGAGGCGAGCCTCGCCACCGAGCATGCCGATGCTCACGGCCGCCACGCTGTCGACGAGCGGCTGCTCCTGCACGAGCTCCTCCTCCAGGAGGCGGTTGCACGCGAGGCGCAGGGCGACGTAACCACCGCTGATCGCGGCGCAGCGCGTGCCGCCGTCGGCGTCGATCACGTCGCAGTCGATCGTCACGAGCCGCTCGCCGAGCGCCTCGTTGTCGACGACGGCCCGCAGGCTCCGGCCGATGAGCCGCGAGATCTCGATGGTCCGACCGTCGAGCTTGCCCTTGCGCGAATCGCGGCGCCGACGCTCGCCGGTCGCCGCCGGCAGCATGTCGTACTCGGCCGTGACCCAGCCCGTGCCACGGCCCTGCATCCAGCGCGGGACGCTCTCCTCGACGCTCGCCGCGCACAGCACGCGGGTGGATCCACACTCCACGAGCACCGAGGCGTACGCGTTGCGCGTGTAGCCTGTCGTGAAGCGCATGGGGCGCAGCTCGTCGTGCCCGCGTCCGGCGGGGCGCACGACCGGAACCTTCGGACCCGTGGCGGTTTCGGTGTCGATGCTCATGGGGGAATCTCCTCGGCGACGTGGGCGGCTGGCGCGGCGATGCTATCGCCGGAGCGTCGGCAGCGGGGGATGGGGAGCAGCGAGATGGCAGATGCAGGTGCAGGCGGGGCGACGAGCGGGCCCCAGGTGGGTGGGCCGGCGGCGATCGCCAGCGCACTGCGCGTGCTCGATCGCCATGCCAGGACGCTCGTGAAGCTCGCGGTCGCGCAGCACGCGATCACCGACGGCGACACCGCCGCGGGAGTTGGCGCATGGCACGATCGCACCAGCCGGCTGCTCCACGCGATCTCGCTCGAGCACGGGACGGACGCCATGGCGACCGCGGCCGAGTACGGGGCCGCCGCGCTCGAGGCAGGGTCGATCTATCCGGGGGACGAACTCGATGCGTTCCTGCGTGAGGTGGCGGCGTCGGTGCGTGCGACGTCGCGCGACCTGACCAAGGCATCACCTTTCAGTAGTTAGCGAACGATCAGGGTCTCGCACGGAGTGCGCGACGCCGCTCCACCTGCCAGACTGGAATCGTTGGTCCAGTCCGGGGCCGGCGAATGCAGGTGTGTGTCGATGACCACGATTGCTGAACAGACGCAGGCGATGCGCGCCTACGACCGACTTCGCGACGTCGCCTGGCGACTCGCGTGGAGTGTCGTGGCCGACGCCGAAGCGTGCTGTGCTGCGATCGAGGCTGCGTTCGAGGACCGGGCGGCGCGCGGCGCCAGCTGGGACAGCGACGCCGCCATCCTCGTGGACGTGCATCGCGCCGCGTGCGTTCGCGCGTCGGCCCTCACCTCCGCCCACTGAGCCCTGCGGCGATCAGGCCTGGAGGGCGTGGGTGCGCAGGTACTCGTACGCGGCATCGAGCGACGTTGCGAGCTGCGAGGGGTCGCGCCGTACCTGCGTGAGCACGAGCCCGCCCTGTACCGCGGCCATGGTTGCCGTCGTGAGGGGCTCGACGTCGAGGTCGGCCGGGAACTCGCCGCGCTCACGCATCGACAGCAACCCAGCGCGGAGCAGCTGCTCCCACTGGTCGTACGCGGAGACGAGGTCCAGCCGCACCGTCTCGTCGCGCTCGGCGAGCGCCGCGGCCAGCGAGGCGAGCGGGCAGCCCCCGCGGGCATTCCCGTCGATCTGCAGCTGCACGAGGCAGTCGAACCAGGAGCGGATGGCTGACCAGTCGTCGAGCCGTTCCATGATCCGTGCCTGCAGCTCCAGCACGTCGCTCGACTTGGCGATCACGGCGGCGCGCACGAGTTCGTCGCGATCGCCGAAGTGGTGGTAGACCTGACCCTTGCCGACCTTGGCGCGAACGCAGACGTCGTCGATGCGCACGCCTGCAGCGCCCAGCTCGTCGATCGCCTCGACCGCAGCGCGCACGATCCGCTCACGCGTGGCGCGTCCTCGGGAGGTCGATGTGTCGGGTGCGGCCACACGCACACGATAGCGCGTGCGGGCGCCGCACCGCGTCACGACGCGGTTCCGGGCTTCGCTACACTTGCCCGGATGGATGCGGCAGCCGACCAGATGACGACGACCGAGCTGGCGAACGCGGTTCGTTCGGCGCTCGCGGACACCTACGCCCGCCCGATCGCGGTCGAGCGGGACGGCACGGTCGCGGTCCTCGCCGGCAAGCCTCTCGAGCACGCGCGTGCGGCCCTCGCCGAGCATGCATCCCGGATCGTGGAGCTCGACCTGGCGACGCTGCCCTGGAGCGCGGTCCCCGCGGGTGGCCTGCGCCTGTGGCGCCAGCACGGTCGCGCCGACGCCGACGGTGAGCTCGTGACCGAGGTCGAGGCAGGCGATCCGCCGCTGCAGCTCGTGGTCGAGGACGGCGGCTGGCGGCTGGTGCGGCTCGCGGATGGTGCGCAGGGTTGGATCGATCCGGGCGCGGCCCCTGCCTCGCTGGAGGAGGCGTCGCCGCCGGAGCCGTCGCTGCGCGAGACGTCGCGCGTCGACGTCGATGAGTTCCTCGAGATCGCACTGTCGTTCACCGACGTGCCGTACGTGTGGGGTGGCACGACGGACGACGGCGTCGACTGTTCGGGCCTCGTGCAGCGCGCCGCCTGGCGCGCGGGACGGTGCTGGCTGCCGCGGCATTCGCGCGCCCTGCTGCGCATCGGGGCGCGGGTCGCTCCGAGCGGTGTGCGACGCGGTGACGTGCTCGTGCTCCAGCGAGATCCGCGCACGTACGAAGCGGAGCAGCGCGCCCAGCTCGAGGCGCTCGCGGCGGAGGAGGCCCGTGCGGGATCGGTCCCGGCCCACGGCCCGGCCATCCACCCCATGCACGTGGCCATCGCGCTGTCGCCCGACGAGGTCCTGCACGCGAGCCGCGACTCGATGCGGGTCACGCGCGAGCCGCTTGATTCGCTCCGCACCCGCTACCGCATCCTGGGCGTCCGCCGGCTCGGCTCCGCAGCGCAGGGCGCACCATCCGAGGGGGAGCCGGCGTGAGCCATGGCGTGACCACCGATGCGCGCATCACGCGTGAAGAGCTGCTCGCCTTCGTCGATCGCCCCGTCCACGTCGTGGGTGGCGCGAGCGCCGAGGGCATCGCGGTCGTTCGACTGCTGGGCAACCTCGGATTCAGCGACGTCGTCGTGCACGACATGCGCGAGCGCGCCGAACTCCGCAAGGCATTCCGCACCACCCACGGCGCCTACTCGCGCCCTGAGCAGGACGAGCTCTGGGAGCAGCTGCGACCGACGTTGGATGCCGGTCGCTACGGCGCCGACTACCTCGACGGCATCGACACGGCCGCGCTCGTCGTGCTCGGACAGGGCTGGTACCTGGACGAGGACAACCGGGCGCGCCTCGCAGCGGCGATCCCCGGCGGCGCGCGCGTGACGAGCATGATCACGCTGTACTTCGAGCTGCACCGCGGCCCGATCGCGGCGATCACCGGCACCAACGGCAAGTCCACGACGGTCGCGCTCGCCGAGCACCTGCTGCTCGCAGCGGCCGTCTCGCACCGCACTGCCGGCAATGAGCGTTCGAGCCGCCAGTTCCTGCCTGACATCGATGCGGTACCCGCCGGCACATGGGCGCTGCTAGAGGTCTCCAACCGCCAGCTGCTGCAGCTGTCGCGGAGCCCGCAGGTCGCCGCCATCACGGCGCTGACACCCGACCATCTCGAAGAGCACGATGGCTACGCCGGCTATCGCGACACCAAGGCGCGGCTGTTCGAGCGCCAGGGGCGCAACGACGTCGCGATCGCCAACGGTGACGACGCCGAGGCGCTCGCCGTGGCGAAGCGCTCGCCCGCCGCGGCGGCGGGGCGGCTCGTCTGCTGCGGCGTGGGAGACCACCCGTCGCCCAGCGTGACGTGGCGCGACGGGGTCCTCATCGCGGAGGACGTACCCATGGTGGGCGGCGACGGCGTCCGCAACGGCCCGACCGTGATCGCCTCGAGCGCCGACGTGCACCTGCCGGGCGCGCACAACCTTCGCAACGCCGCGGTCGCCGTGGCGCTCGCGCTCGCGTGTGGTGCGGATCCGACGACGCTCGCGGCCGGCCTGCGCTCCTTCCAGGGCAAGGCGCTGCGCCTGCAGCAGCTCGAGGAGCTCGGGGGCGTCAGCATCTGGAGCGACCTGAAGGCGACCACGCCCGAGGCGACCATCGCGGCGCTCGATGCGCTCACCGGCCGTCGGATCGTGCTCATCGCCGGCGGGGACGACAAGGGACTCGACTACGCGCCGCTCGCCCGGGCGATCGTCGATCGGAGCGTGCGGGCCCTGCTCGTGCCCGGCTCGGCCACGGACAAGCTCGAGCGCGAGGTCGCCTCGCTCGGCGGGGCAGATGACACGACGCTCGAACGCATCGCGAGCCTGGACGAGGGGCTGGATCGAGCATTCGCGATCGCGGCGTCCGGCGACTGCGTCATCGTCTCGCCCGCTGCCGCGGGGTTCTGGTCCACCCAGCTGCAGGGAGGCACCTCCCTGCGTCGACTCGTGAGGCAGCGAGCGAGTGCCCTCCAGGAGGTTTCCGAGCGATGACAGTAATCGTCACATGTCCCGTGTGCGACCAGGACATCGATCTCAGCGACGACGTCGAGCTGAGCGAGGTCGTGGTCTGCTCCAACTGCGAGCGTGAGCTCGAGATCGTCGCGCTCGACCCGATGACGCTCGTCGAGTGGGACGAGGAAGAGAAGTAGCCGAGCCAGCCGGCATCTGGGCGTCACCGACGCCTGCTGCGAGCGACGTGCCGGTCGAGCACCGTCGCACGCTCGGCGAGGGCGCATCGCCCCTCGAGCACAGCGCCGCGGATCCGCGCCTGCTGCTCAAGCGCGACGACCGCAACCCGACCGGGTCCCACAAGGACCGCGCCGCCGCCTACCAGCTGGCGGCAGCCGCGGCGCGAGGCGACCGCGCCGTGACGATCAGCTCCTCAGGCAACGCCGCCATCGCCACGAGCCGCTACGCGGCGCTGCACGGGATGCCGGCGGTCGTGTTCGTGCATCCCGCCACCGATCCGGCCAAGCTCGCGTCGATCGACGGTGGGACGACCACCCTCATCGTCACCGAACGCGCGATCAACGGCGCCAAGCACCTCGCGCGCGAGCTGCGGATCCCGAACCTGCGCCCGTCCACCAACGACGAGGCGCTCGTGGGCTACGCGTCACTCGGCGAGGAGCTCGCGATCGAGCTGCCGGAGGAGATCGACACGGTCGTCATCTTCGCTACGAGCGGGGCGAGTGCGATCGCCGTCGCGGATGCACTGGCGCGAACGCGTCCGCGGGTGCAGGTCCACATCGTGCAGGGCGAGGGCAACGCAGCCCTTGTCGACCCCGACTCCCAGGTGACCGACCAGAGCGCGCACGGCGCGGCCGCGGGACGGCTCGGTGTCAGGCGCAGCCGGCGCGGTCGCGAGCTGCGCGCGGCGATGGAGGCTACTGGCGGGGCGGGGCACGTGGCCACCGCCGCAGATGTCGCGGCAGCGCGCGAGCTCCTCGTCGCCGACGGCATCGACGTGAGCGACGAGAGCGCGGCGAACATCGCCGTCGCCCGGCGCCTCGCCGACGCGGGTCGCCACGTCTGCTGCGTCATCAGCGGCGCCCCCGCGGGCAGCACCGGCGTGCCGCCCCGCCGCATCGAGGTCGCCGACGAGCATGAGGCGCTGGCGGCGGTCCGGTCGCTGCTCGACGCGTAGCGCCCCCTTCCCCCCTTCCACTGGATCGATCTGAGTGGTCCCCAGGGCAACTGATCGCGTTTCAGTCGCACCAGCGGGCCGAGGGCTTCCGTTCACGAAGTGCCCATGGATGCGCAACCTGTCGACTTGGTCTCGACGATCTGCACTTCCATCGCCGGAAGACGTGGGGAGGCGCCGGGAAACCGCGCGGTTCCACCGTTCGTAGGCAGGTGGGACGTGTGTCATCCCGACCGACCGGAGAGGCTCGACCCATGACCGTCGCCCTTGCGCTCAAGCTCTACTTCACCGCCCTCGCGATCTTCGTCGTGCTCGACATGATCTGGCTGACGGTGGTGGCGAACTCGCTGTACAAGCG
>JAOPYU010000279.1 GCA_025964455.1 Thermoleophilia bacterium
GTGGCGGAACTGGTAGACGCGTCGGATTTAGGATCCGGTGGGCGTAGCCCGTGGAGGTTCGAGTCCTCTCGCCCGCATGCGCGCACCCACACGACACAAGGCTGGCACCCGCGATGATGAAGACCACGGTCGAGCGACTGGACGACACCAAGCTGCGGTTGGACGTCGAGGTGCCCGAGGGCGACCTGCGGGCGGCGATCGACGAGACGCTCGTGCACATGGGGCGCCAGCTGAACGTGCCGGGCTTCCGCCCGGGCAAGGTGCCGCCGCAGGCCGTGATGGCGCGGCTCGGACGCGACGCCGTGGTCGACGAGACGGTGCGCGTGCACCTGGACGACTGGTACCGCGCGGCGGTCATCTCCACTGGCGTGCGCCCCGTGGCGTCGCCGGAGATCGACATGGAGGCGGGCGACGCGCCGGCCGACGGCGGCATCCGCTTCTCCGCCACGGTCGAGGTCGCGCCCAAGCCGAAGTTGCCTGCGATCGACACGCTCGAGGTCGACAAGCCCAACCTCCCCGACACGCAGAAGTACGTCGACCAGGTGCTCGAGGCGACGCTGCGCGGCGCCGGCACGCTGCAGGACGCCGGCCGTCCCGCGGAGGAGGGCGACGAGGTGCTCGTCGACTTCCGCTGCACGATCGACGGCGAGGACATCTCCGGCGCAGCGGCGACCGGCTACCAGGCGCGGCTCGGTGACGGGCGACTGCTGGCAGAGCTCGAGACGGCGATCGCGGGCAAGGAGGCCGGCGCCGAGCTGGAGGTGCCCGTGCAGTTCCCGGGTGACCACCCGATGCCGCAGCTCGCTGGCAAGGACGCGACGTTCCACCTGACGCTGCGCAAGGTCGAGACGGTCGAGCTGCCGAAGTTGACCGACGACGTCGCCAGGCGCGTGAGCGAGTTCCCGACGGCCGAGGCGCTCGAGGGCGACATCCGCGGCTCGATCAACGGCAAGCTCGAGGAGGAGATCGCCGGGATCTTCCGCGGCAACGCCGTGGCCGCGCTGGCGAAGGCCGCCGAGATGACCGAGCCCGAGGCGCTCGTGCAGGGCCGGCAGCAGGAGCTGTACCAAGGCCTCAAGCAGCAGCTGCAGCAGGCCGGGCTCACCATCGAGCAGTACCTCGATCGCGCCGGGCGCGACACCGAGGACCTGTTCGCGGAGCTCGAGGGGAGCGCCCGCGACGACCTGCGCCGCGAGCTGTCGCTGCTGGCGCTGGCCGAGGACGCCGGCATCGAGGTCACGGAGGAGGACCTGCGTCGCGAGGTCGCCGAGCACGCCGAGCACACGGGCGTCTCGCCCGAGCAGGCGATGCAGCAGGTCGTCGGCTCGGGCCGCGCCGACATGCTGCGCGGCGAGCTGCTGATCCAGCGCACGATCGACCACCTCGTCGCCACCGTGAAGCCGGTCGCCGTCGACCTGCCCACGGACGAGGAAGCCGCCGAGGCCGCCGCGGCCGCCGGCGAGGTCCCCGCCGACGAGGCCTGACCCACCCGCGTTCCCCCGCGCCGAACGGCGCGGGTGTGCACGGCGGCGCGCAGCGCCGCGAACCCGGCGTCGCGCGCGTATCCTCGGGGTGCAATCGTGTCCCGGTACCCGGGCCACATGTGCGTCCCAGCCCGATGGATCGCGCGCCGCATCCTCGGGGTGCAATCGTGTCCCGGTACCCGGGCCACATGTGCGTCCCAACCGGTCGGGTCACCGCCGACATCACGACGCGATCAGCGTCCTCGACCTGAGGGCCCTGACCGCCTCGGATATCGCAGATTGCGGGTCCGCGTAGAACGTCAGATAGTGGATGCGGATGACCGTGTAGCCGGCGCGCTCGAGTCGTCGCTGTCGCTCGGCGTCGTCCCGTTTGGCACGGCGCCGGTCGTGGGGAGGTCCATCGATCTCGACGATGATACGGAGCTCCGGCCACCACAGGTCCGGGCGCAGATGCCCGTCCTCGTCGCGGACGGCGCCGTTCACGAGGGTCGGCTCGAATCCAGCCCGAGTGAACTCGGCCGCCGCATCGTCCTCGAGCATGCTCATCGAGCCGGCGTTCCCTGACAGGTTGTAGGCCAGGGCGTCCCAGAGATCCCGACGACCCGGGATCCGACCCGGACGCGCGAACAGCTCATCGAAGGCAGTCAGATCGAGCAGCTTTCGGTGCTCGGCCTCGTGGAGCATGTTCGCGAGCTCGTTACGGCCGACCACCGGTGTGAGGAGGACGAGCGTGATCGGCAGGGGAAGCGTCTGAATGCCCCCGTGCTCCACAACGTCCGCCGCGAAGCTCCTGGTCAACTGCAGGTGGACGTTGCCCGACAAGGGGCGACGCCGTGCTGGCACGACTATGTCGATGCGGGTGGTGCGACGTCGCGTCACGCCCCATGACTGGCACGAGGCGAAGCCCGCCAAGGCGGCGCCGGATCCCGCCTGGAGCACGGCGCGCGACCACCGCGATTCCCTGGTGGGCTCGACGTGCCCGAGCGCGTACACCCCGCGGCCACCGGCGCGTAGCAGCCCGGATCGCGCCGCGCGGCCGATCGACGATCGCGTGAACCCATGTCCGAGGAGCTGGGGGATGTTGACCCACCCGTGCTGTCGCGTGGCCAGGTTCGAGAGTGCGGGAGAGAACTTCGGCATGGCTGTACGTTGCAGCGGCACGCGTGACAGATGTGTCACGACCGCAACGAAAGCGTGACGACTTCGTCGCCCGACCGTGACACGTCGCGCGCCGACAACCGCAGCGCGCGGCAGCCTTGGGATGCAATCTTGTCCCGCCATGCGGGTCACATGTGCAACCCCAAGCGGATTGGCAGCGCGTCGCAGCCTTGGGGCACAATCGTGTCCCGGTGCGCGAGGCACAAGTGAATCCCAAGCGGATGCGCCGCACGCGGCAGGTGAGGGATGCGCGCGGGCGGGGCAGGTTCGGGAAACGACCGTTGCACGCGCGCGGATTCGACAGCCCGACGTGGATGCGGCAGAGTGCCGACAACCCGGGCTCAAGGTCCGGGCGGGCGCGACCGAGACAGCCCACCCGGAAGGCAGTCCGGGCCAGCGAAAGGATCCGCACATGAGCCCCCTCGTCCCTTACGTCATCGAACAGACATCGCGCGGTGAGCGCTCGTTCGACATCTACTCGCGCCTGCTCTCGGAGCGCATCATCTTCATCGGTACGCCGATCGATGACCAGATCGCGAACCTCGTCGTGGCGCAGCTGCTGCACCTCAACAGCGACGACCCCGAGAAGGACATCTCGATCTACATCAACTCGCCCGGCGGCTCGGTCTACGCCGGCCTCGCGATCTACGACACGATGCAGTACGTGAAGTGCGACGTGTCCACGGTCTGCTGCGGCATCGCCATGAGCATGGGCGCCTTCCTGCTCGCGGGCGGCACCAAGGGCAAGCGCATGTCCACCGCCAACTCGCGGATCATGATCCACCAGGTCTCGAGCGGATTCCAGGGCCAGGCCTCCGACATCGAGATCCAGGCACGCGAGACGCTGCACCTGCGCAAGAAGCTCGACGAGATGCTTGCCGAGAACACCGGGCAGGAGTACGACAAGGTCGCCAAGGACACCGATCGTGATTACTACCTGAGCGCCATCGAAGCACAGGATTACGGCCTGATCGATCGCGTGATCGGCAAGGTCCAGGAAGAAGACAAGGTCAAGGCAGCGGAGTAGGCCGCAGGGTCATGGCGGGTTCTGCGGCGCCGCGCTGGCAACAGTGCGGCGTTGCAGTTCGATGAACTGGCCAATCCGGGCTAATGTCCAGAGGCATACGGGACGACAGAGGCAGCAATGGCACGCACAACTGATCAAGAACAGCTCCTCTGCAGCTTCTGTGGGAAGTCGCAGCGACAGGTCAAGAAGCTCATCGCTGGACCTGGCGTATACATCTGCGACGAGTGCATCGAGCTCTGCAACGAGATCATCGATGAGGAGTTGACGGAGAAGACCTCCCTCGACCTCGATCACCTGCCTCGACCGCAGGAGATCTACGAGACGTTGCAGGACTACGTGATCGGCCAGGAGATCGCCAAGCGATCGCTGTCCGTCGCCGTCTACAACCACTACAAGCGTGTCCAGATGGGCGCGGCCGACCAGGAGGTGGAGCTCTCCAAGAGCAACATCATGCTGCTCGGCCCGACCGGCTGCGGCAAGACGCTCCTGGCCCAGACGCTCGCACGCATCCTCAACGTTCCGTTCGCCATCGCCGACGCGACCGCCCTCACCGAGGCCGGCTACGTGGGCGAGGACGTCGAGAACATCCTCCTCAAGCTGATCCAGGCCGCCGACTTCGACGTGAAGAAGGCCGAGACCGGGATCATCTACATCGACGAGATCGACAAGATCGCGCGCAAGTCGGAGAACGCGTCCATCACGCGTGACGTCTCCGGCGAGGGCGTGCAGCAGGCGCTGCTCAAGATCATCGAGGGGACGACGGCCAGCGTGCCGCCGCAGGGCGGGCGCAAGCACCCGCACCAGGAATTCCTCACGATCGACACGTCGAACGTGCTGTTCATCTGTGGTGGCGCTTTCGCGGGCCTCGACAAGATCATCGAGCGGCGCATCGGCAAGAAGGCGCTCGGCTTCGGCGCCGACCTCGAGGAAAAGGTCAACGTCAAGGACCTCGCCAACGTGTTCGCCGAGGTCATGCCGGAGGACCTGAACAAGTTCGGTCTCATCCCCGAGTTCGTCGGACGCCTCCCGGTGATCAGCGCGGTGCATCCGCTCAAGACGCCGGATCTCGTGCGCGTCCTGACGGAGCCCAAGAACGCCCTCGTCAAGCAGTACAAGAAGTTCTTCGCCTACGACAACGTGGAGCTCGTGTTCACCGACGACGCGCTCGTAGCGGTGGCGGAAGCGGCGATCTCCCGCGAGACCGGTGCCCGAGGACTTCGCTCGATCATCGAGAACGCGCTGCTCGACGTGATGTTCGAGCTCCCCGGTCGCGAGGACGTCACCAAGTGCGTCGTCACGCGTGACACGATCGAGCGTGGCGTTCCGCCGACGCTCGTCGCAGAGGGTGGACGTGATTCCGGCGAGGCGGACGAGGCCGAGACGGCCTAGCCCGCAGCAGCCAGACCAGGTTCGATCGAACGCCGTCCCTCGGGGCGGCGTTCGGCGTTTCCGGGGGCGGTCGCCGCGTCCGAGAAGGCGAGGCCGAGCTTCGCGGCGAGGCCGGAGAGGCGCGCGGCATCCGCGTCGGTGGGGAGCGGGCCCGGATCGATCTTCTTCATGACGGGACCGTCGTAGGAGCGCGCGAGATGCACGCCGTCCAGGTCGGCCGGGGCGAGCCCGCGCACCTGCGCCTCGATGTAGCCGTCGCGTCGACTGGGCCCGTCGCTCGTGAGCCAGTCGCGCAGCGAGCGCGTGGCGTCGAGGCGAGACGCGCCGACGAGCTGGGCGGTGGAAGGGGCTCCCGGAACGCCGCGGGCGATCCGCTCGGCGACCACCTCGGGCAGGTGCGTGGCGTCGGTCACGCGCGTCATGCCCAGGGCCGTGTCGCGAGCGGCGAACGTGGTGCGGCCGGCGAGGGCGTCGGGATGCACGAGCATCGAGACCGGGCCATAGGCGCCGACGCCGACGTCGCCCTGGCGCGCAAGCGCGGCGAGCACCGCGGCAGCGCCCGCCTGCGCATCTGCGGTGCCCACGAAGCGTGTCGACCCGAACACGGTCCTGCCCGCGTTGGGGCCGGTGCCGTGGGTCTCGTGCAGGCGTTCGGAGAGCATGCGACCGACCCGCCGCGACGCACCTTTCACGCCGGGGGGCGGCACGGTGTGGATCGTCGGCATGTCCGCATCCGGCGCGCCCGAGAGCGTGGCGAGCGCCGTGTCGACGCGCCGGCTCACGAGCACCACCGGAACGAGGCCGGCGAGCGCGTCGCGTGCGATGTCCACGACGTGGCCGAAGTGCGATGGATCCGTCTCGGGCGGCATCGGGCGGTAGCTCGCGGTCGCCGCCGCAACCTGCGGATCCGGAGACCGCGTGATGCCTGCGAGCATCACGCGGCGCGCTCGATGCGCACGTGCCTGACGACGTCATCGTCGGTGCAGACGTTCACGAGCAGCTCGCCCTGACGCGTCTTCGCCTCGAACGTGAACCAGATCGTCGATCCGAGCGGTGACGCGTTGCGCGGATCCAGCACGTGCCACCCGGCGATGCCGAACAGCGACCCGAACTGGTCCAGGAACAGCACGCTCGCCGCGGCGGCCCGGTCACTCGCCGGGAGGGCTCGCGCTGCTGCCGGCATGGAGACGCGCACGTCCACGTCCACGCCGACGGCGAGTCCGGTCGTCGAATCGAGCGCCACGCGGGCCTTGGGATCGCTCAGCTGCAGGTCGACGAGCGCGCGGTCGAACCGCGCCTGCTCGAGGTCTGCGATGGGCGCCGCCGCCGGGGCGGGAGCCGCCGGCGTCATTCGCGACCCGGAACAGCGCCGGCCTGGCCGAAGCCGGCGTAGATGACCGCGCCGTTGGGCGCGATGACCACGTCGATCTGCGCCGGCGCGCCACGGCCGACGGCGAAGATGTCGATGCCGAAGGCGAACCAGTCGCCCTGGCTGAGCGGCGTCACGCCGCGCAGGAACAGCTGGTCCATCGGCTCGTCGAGGCCGAACAGCGCGCTGAATCGCTCGAGGAAGGCAGCTGCCGGATGTGCGCCCATCTCGCGGGCTCCGAGCATGTAGCGGAACTGTCGCTGCTGCGCCGGGGGCACCGGGGTACCGATCCGGAAGTTGCCGCGCACCGTGCGCGCCCAACCGGTGGCGGGATCGATCTCCACCCGTGCGGCCTTGTGGATCGTCTTGAGATCCGCGACCGAGGTCTCGAACCGCTGCGACGCCCGCTTGATCGACTGGCGCTGCTTCTGTGCGCGGATCGGGTTCTCGGGCGTGGGCTCCGCTGCACGCGCAGCGACGGACGGACGATTCGACATGGTGCTCCTCCTGGTTCATGTGCGAACGGGGTCCGGGTACGACTGCCGCGTCACTTACGTGTGCTTCGACCTCTCGACGCACGGGGCAGCTGGACCTGTGGTGGACCTCGCCGGAAGC
Organism: Thermoleophilia bacterium; assembly: GCA_025964455.1. The sequence continues at coordinate 7,043 of JAOPYU010000279.1, forward strand.
CGCAAGGTGCTTCCATCTGGCTATCCGGTCACCGGGAGCGAACGTCAGCCTCGGCGAGGGGGCGTTGGCCGCACCCGCACCGCGGACGGCCGCCCGCGGCCCCCGGTCGTGGCCTCCCCGGTGGCCGCCGGATCCGGCGTTATCAACGGGCTGGTGCGGGGGAGGAGGAGGCCAGATGCCGCATCGACACCATCGGAGCCCGGCAGCGTCGGTGCGTGCCCAGCGCATGGACCTGCTCGTGCTGCCGGCCGTCACGCTCATGCTGCTCATCGGCGCCGGCTTCGTCGCGAGCGCCTGGCGCGATGCCGGGGATGCCACGCGCATCTCCCGCACCTCCGACGAGCGACGCGCGTCGCAGGTCGCCGATTCGATCTCGCGCATCGTGCGTGCGCGCCAGCTGGAGCTGCGCGTCTGGGTCTCGCTCAACACGACGGTCGTGCAGGTCGGCCACGAGCGTGAGCTTGGCTGGCTGCTGCAGCAGCGCGTGACGTCGGACGGGCCTGCGAGCGCGGCGTGGATCGTCGTGCGCGAGGACGGCACCTTCGCAGGGATCGGCGAGCAGGATCCCGGCCGAATCGCCGCGAGCGGGATCGCGGACGAGCTGCGCACGCTCGGTCGCACCACGGCCCGGCAGGGTACCCCGAAGGTCAGCGGACGCCTGCTGCTCGGCGACCAGGTGCTGTTCGGGGTGGCGTATTCGATCCCGGCATCGACCGACACGCCGGCCTCGGCCGTGCTCCGCATCGCCTACTTCGACTTCTCCGCGATCGGCTACCTGCTCGCAGACGACGCGGCGGGCAAGAGCGCCGACCCGATGGCGCTCGTGGATGCACGCGACCGGATCATCGGCGGCTCCAACAACGTCGCCGAGCAAGAGCGCATCCGGCGCGCGATCGGGACGACCGGCTGGGTGGTCGAATCCAACTACCACGAGCTGCGACCCTTCCTGCCGCAGTGGGCGTACCCGGGCTTCTCGCTCCTGCTCGTCGCATGCGCCCTCGCGTTCGCGCTCCAGGAGCTCACCCGGCGCCGCCTGCGCGTGGTGGGGGAGGAGCGCGCCGCGCAAGTGCACGGCCTCTACGAGCTGGCGGAGCGCATGCTGCGCGCCCAGACGATCGAGCAGCAGGCGACCGACCTCGCCGACAGCATGATCTGGCTTGCGGGCGTCGACGGGGCGACCGTGACCGTCGACTCCCACGACGAGCGAATCGAGCACGGCATCGGAGCGAGCGGGCGCGGACTCACCAAGCTGCGGGTGCCCATCAGCGGGCCCCGCGAGGCGTTCGGCGAACTCGTGGTCTCCCGGGCCGACGGTTCCATGCTCGAGGAGGACCAGTGGGTCGTGCAGACCGCTGCCACGCTCGCGGGCGCGGCCATGCACACGCTCGTGTCGCTCGGCACCGAGCGTGCCGCGGCCGCGGAGCTGCAGCGACTGGACGAGCTGCGGTCCAACCTGCTCGCCACGGTGGCGCACGAGCTGCTCTCCCCGCTCACGGCCGTGAAGGGCGTGCTCGGCCTGCTCTCGATGCAGGACGACCTCGGCCAGCGCGGGCACAAGTACGTCGAGGTCGCGACCGAGCGCACCGACCGCCTGGTCGCGCTCATCCGCGACCTGTTCGACTGCTCGCTCCTGGAGACCGGCCAGCTCGACATCAAGCCGCGACGCCAGCGCGCGGACGAGCTGCTCGACGCGGCGCTCGGGGCCCAGGCCGCCGCACGCGCTGGTGAGCTGCGCCTGAGCGCCTCGCCCAACCTGATGATCACCGTCGACCCGATCCGCTTCGACCAGCTCGTCAACAACCTCGTGACCAATGCGTTCCGGCACGGGGCGCCACCGGTCGAGGTCGCGGTCCGGCCCGGCGACGGTGGCGTAGTGGTGGTCGTCTCCGACGAGGGGCCGGGCATCCCCGAAGCCGACCGCGCGGAGATATTCGGCAAGTTCTGGCAGGCCTCGACCGGGCATGCCCGGATGTCCGAGGGAGCAGGGCTCGGGCTGAGCCTGGTGCAGGGCCTCGTGCGCGTGCACGGGGGCGAGATCAGCGTCGACAGCGCCCGGCCCGACGGTCGCGGCGCTCGATTCACGGCGTTCTTCCCCGACGAGGTGCCGGGTCATCCGGTCGCCAGCCCTCCTGCAGAGCCCGAGGAGCTGCCCTCCGGGAGCGACGAGCTCGCGTCGTTCGGCTAGCGCTTCGGGGAGCCGTCGCGTGAGGCTGCCCGGCCCGCTACCATTTCGGCATGCCGACCTACGAGTATCGCTGTGCTGCCTGCGCCCACCAGTTCGAGGTGTTCGCCCGGATGTCCGACCCCGCGCCCGAGGCGTGCGAGGCATGCGGCGCCGGTCCGTTGACCAAGGTGCTGTTCCCGGTCGCGGTGCACTACAAGGGCTCCGGCTTCTACAAGACCGACTACGACAAGCCGAAGGCGGCACCAGCTGCGAGCGGCAGCTCGGCCGGGACCGACAGCTCGTCCAGCGCGAGCGAATCGACGGGCTCGTCCAGCTCCTCGGAGGCCGCATCCACGGGCTCCGCCAGCGATTCGTCTGCTCCCGCGGCGCCCGCGAAGCCGGCCGCGAGCGACGCCTGAAATCACCCCTTTCCTGTCGCGGGGGTGTCCTGTATGCTGATCCGTACCGCGTCAGCTAGACGCTGTCGGGGGGCGTAGTTCAGTTGGTTAGAACGCCGGCCTGTCACGCCGGAGGTCGCGGGTTCGAGTCCCGTCGCTCCCGTTACGAAAGTCCCCGCTTCGGTGGGGATTTTCTGCGTTCCGGGACCATGTGGATACGGCGGGACTACGATCGTCCGGGCGATGAATCGACCGGCGAGGGCGTCGGTCGATGGATCATGGTGCACCCGAGGTCCGGTCTCACCCGATGGATGGCGTGCCTCGGCGTCGTCGGGGTCTGCTTGGCAACCCTCTGGGGCGGAATTTCCCCCGGTGCCAGCGGTTCCATCGTGGTCGCTGCCGACGTTCCTTCTGCGACCTCCATCGACGTGACCGGATGCCGGTCTGCCACGCCTGGCGTGACATCGCTCGGAATGGTGCTCCCGGGCTCGAGCGTCACGTCGACCATCGACTGCTCGGTCGCCTTCAGCTCGTCCAATGATCGCTCCATGCTCCGGGGGTGGCAGGCGGATGCCGCAGGTTCGACGATGACACGAACGCAGTCCACCCAGTCGATCGCGTCGCGGTACGAGACGTTCCACGGCGTGACCATGGTCGATCCGACACACGGTTGGGCGGTCGGCCAGAACGGCATCGTCCGCGCGACCAGCGACGGAGTGACGTGGACCACTCAGTCATCCGGCGTCGGGGAGCGGTTGTTCGCCGTCGCCGGTGCGTCGGCGTCGAACGCGGTCGCGGTCGGCGAACTGGGTCGCGTCGTGCGGACCACGAACGGTGGTGCGACGTGGACGGCGGCGAGCGTCTCGGGCGGCGTGGAACTTCGCGGGGTCGACTGGGTCTCCGGGACGACCTACGTGGCGGTGGGAGCCGGCGGCTACCTCGCGACGTCGGCGGACGGCGGAGCCACATGGACGCAGCGCACGAGTGGGACCACGGTGGACCTGCGGGCCGTGGAGATGGGTTCGTCCACGGTGGGGTGGGCGATCGGCGCCGCCGGGACACTGCTCGCTACGGGTGACGGTGGCCAGTCGTGGGCAGCACAGGCCTCTGGCGTCGCGAGCAACCTGCGGTCCATCGATGCGATCAGCGCGACCACCGCAGCAATCGGGAGCGCGAGCTCCGTGGTCCTGACCACGACCAACGGCGGCAGCACGTGGGTGAA
>JAOPYU010000354.1 GCA_025964455.1 Thermoleophilia bacterium
CGAGCGGGGCCAGTACTGCTCCCCGCGCGCCGGCTCCCGGCCGCACCCCGTCGCCGTGGCCGCGACCATCCCCGTCGTCGGGCAGCTCGGGAGCGGCAGGCGGCAGCGGGACCGCGGTGGCGCCGCCGGCGCCTGCGGAGGGCGAGCTCGTGCCCGTCATCTAGGCAGGCTCGATAGGATCTGGCCATGTCCACAGGATTCGCCATCGCAGGTGACGTCGAGGTCGAGCTCCGGGAGCTCGCCCGCGAGGCGTCGACCCGTGCGTACGTGCCGTATTCGAAGTTCCACGTGGGTGCCGCGCTCCGCTACCCCGACGGGAGCGTCGTCACCGGCTGCAACGTGGAGAACGCCGCATACGGCGTGACCGTCTGTGCCGAGCGCACCGCGCTCGTGCGGTCGATCGCGGAAGGCCGCGACACGCACGAGATCACGCACATCGCCGTGCACGTGGACGGCCCCGAGGGTTCGCCGTGCGGGATGTGCCGGCAGACGCTCGTCGAGCTCGCGCCGAATGCCACGATCACCTTCCTGCACGAGGGCCGCTACGTCTCCGGTCCCGTCATGTCGCTGCTGCCGGCCGCGTTCCTGCCGGGGGCGCTCGAGCTGTGAGCGACAATCCGATCGATGCGTTCTTCGGCGCAGGCTCCACCGAAGCGTCCGTCCTGCGGAGCGGATTCATCGCCGTCGCCGGCCGACCGAACGCCGGCAAGTCCACGCTCGTGAACCGGATCGTCGGCCACCACGTCGCGATCGTGTCGCCCGTCGCGCAGACCACGCGCCGCATCGTTCGCGCCGTGGCCCGACGCGACGACGCGCAGCTCGTCTTCGTCGACCTGCCCGGCAGCCAGAAGCCCATGGACCGCATGACCGCACGCATGCAGGAGGCGGTCGAACGTTCCTTCCGCGACGTGGATGTCGTGCTGTGGGTGATCGATGCGCAGGAGCCCATCGGCTCGGGCGAGAAGATCGTCCGCGACCTGGTGTTCGGCGCCAAGCTGCCCGTCGTGATCGGGCTCAACAAGGTCGACCTGAGCAACCCGGTCGAGATCGCCGAGCGCATCAGCGAGGTCGTGCGCCTGCTGGCCGGGCGCGACTACCACGCGCTCGTGCCGATCAGCGCCACGACCGGCGACGGGGTCGACCCGCTGCTCGACGAGCTGGCGGGGCTGCTGCCCGAAGGGCCCGCCTGGTTCGGCGACGACGACGTGGTCGACATGCGAGACGAGGAGCGGATCGCCGAGTACGTGCGTGAAGCGACCCTCGCGCACCTGCGCGAGGAGCTCCCGCACGCGTCGGCGGTGACGGTCGACGAGCTGTTCCACGATCCCGACGACGGCAACCGGCTCCATGCCGAATGCACGATCTGGGTCGAGCGCGAGAGCCAGGTGGGGATCGTCGTCGGCAAGGGCGGCGAGCAGATCCGCGACATCGGTGTCGCGGCGCGCGGCATGATCGAGACCCAGCTCGGGACCAAGCTGCACCTGTCGCTGCGCGTGAAGGTTCGCAAGCATTGGCGCGACGATGCCACGTGGCTCGCCCGCGCCGGCTTGTAGCATGTGACGCCGCATGGAGGACGACCCGGACACCCCGCGAGACGCCACGCCGCCGCCCCATGAGCGGCGCGACGCGGCTGCGCGCGCGGGGGACCTGCAGCGCATGTCCGCCGAGGCCGACGATGCGACGTACGGCTCCACCCCGGAGGGGCGCACCATCGTCCCCGGCGTGCTGAGCGGCGACGTGGGTCCCAAGGGGACCGTCGCGTCGCAGCTGCGGTCGCTGAGCCGGCGCGAACGCTCCTCCTACGGCGAGGTGCCGCCCGGCTCCGTGTCGCCGGGCGGGTTCTGGATGCTGCTGCTGCCGATGCTCGCCGTCGCGGCCCTGCTGATCGGCGTGGTCGTGCTGCTCGGGTGGCTCCTGTCGTGACGGGGATCTCGATCGCCAAGAGCCTGGAGCTGCACCTGCTCCAGCCACTCGTCACGCGTGACGAGGTACGCGCGGGATGCCTTCGGGCCGCAGACGCCCACCTCGCGTCCGTCTGCGTCTGGCCGGCCCACGTCGCGCTCGCTGCGAGCACGCTCGCGGGTCGCGACACGCGCGTGCGCGCCGCGATCGGGTTCCCCTACGGGCAGGAGACCGCGAGCGTGAAGCTCGCCGCCTGCGACCGTGCGCTCGCCGACGGCGCGCACGAGCTTGCGGTCATGCTCGACCACTCCGCGCTCGCACCCGGTGGGGATCCAGCGGCGGCCCGTGTGGAGCTCGACCAGGTGCTCCAGCACGCGTGGTGGTCCGCGCTCAACGCCGCTCGTGGCCGCGCGGAGCTCACCGTGGTGCTGGAGACGACGATGCTCGACCTGCGCGAGCTCGCGCCGGTGTTCGAGCGCCTGCACGACACGCCGGCAGGATTCCTTCAGACCGGATCCGGGCACCAGCCGCGCGCGGTGACCGAACAGCACGTCCGGGCGCTGCGCGAGCTGCTGCCTGCCGACATCGCCATTGTCGCGGTCGGCGGTGTCGCGCAGTACGACGACGCCGAGGCGCTCGTGACCGCAGGAGCAGTACGGGTCGGCAGTGGCAGCGCGATTGCCATCATCGACCAGGAACGTCACGCACGCGAGGTACGACAGATCACGCCATGAGCGAGCTCACCGACGCCATCGAAACGACACGCCGCACGTGGAGCGACGCCGCGCCACTCGACCCGGATGCCCTTGGCGCCCAGGTTGTCGACGCCCCGCCGGTGCGATCGCTGAGCGAGGTGCTGAGCGCCGACGAGCTCGCCCTGGTGGTCGAGCCCAAGCGCGCCACCCGGCAGCGCGGCACGATCAACCCGGAGCTCGACGTGGCAGCCGTCGCCCGCGAGTGCGAGGCGGCTGGCGCCAGCGCGATCAGCGTCGTCACCGAGCCTCACCTGAGTGGCGGTTCGCTCGAGGACCTGCGCGCCGCGCGAGCCAACAGCAACGTTCCGGTCATCGCCCGCGACTTCGTGGTCGACGTGCGACAGGTCTACGCGCTGCGGGCCGCGGGCGCCGACGCGCTCATGCTCCCGGCGCACGTGCATGAGGACAGCGAGCCCGACGCGGACGATCGTCGCGACGACGATCCGGACCGCACCGACACCCTCGCCGCCATCGTCAAGGCCGCGCACCGGCTCGGCATGGAGGTCGTGCTGTCGGTGACGACCGACGAGGAGCTCGCCTTCGCGATCGAGACCGACGTCGACGTGCTCAACATCGACAACCGTGACGAGCGCGGCGAGGTCGACGTCGAGCGGACGTTCGAGCTGCTCGCCGACGTCCCCGCCGGCTGGCCCGTGATCAGCGAATCGATCGCCCAGCTCGACCAGGTCGCCAAGCTCCATCGCGCCGGCGTCGACGCCCTGCTCCTCGACGAGGGCCACCTCGACACCGGCCTCACCAGCGCCCTGGCGGTCTACGCCGACGTCTCCCTCGACGCCTGACGGGGCCCCCACTGATTTTGGTTACGTTAACCGGTCCGTGGCCGGCTAACGTAACCAGATCCAAGGGGGAGGAGGCGCTCAGGCCTCGTCGACCCACGGGGCGACGTCGACGCCGCTCAGCTCGGGCACGTCCGTGCTGCTGCTGCGGCCGACGGAGGGTCGCGTGCTGGAGCCGCGCTCGTAGATGTAGATCGGCGTACCGACGGGCGAGCGACGGTAGAGCGTGGCGGCGATCCACATCGGCACGCGCACGCAGCCATGGCTCGCGGCTGACGTCGGCACGCTCGGGTAGCCGTGGATCGCGTAGGCGCCGGTGATCGACATCGACTTGTAGAGCAGGCTGCCGTACAGCGACGGCACCCAGTCGCCCTTCCATTGCACCTTCCAGCGTCCCGCCGGCGTGTTGCCGGTGACACCGGTGGAGACGTGCACGATCATGATCGGCTTGCCGCCCCGGACCTGCATGAGGATCTGGCGACCCTTGTCGATCTCGATGTGCAGGCCGGCGCTGCGGTCGCGCACGGCGACCGCCCGAGCGCTCAGGCGAGCCCAGTCGGACTGCTCGAAGGTCGTGGTCCGCGGCCGCCCGTACGCCTTGTGGAACGCAACGACCGAGTCACCCATGTGCCCGTCGTAGCGCGCGCCGCCCGGCACGAAGAAGCCGCGGAAGCGGAGCCCGGCGCGCAGCGACCGGTTCCACGACGCGTTCGAGCCAGCGCCGACGCGCGCACCGCGCACCGTGAAGCTGACCGTGCCGCCTCGCGCGCCGGCGAGGTCGCCCGAATCCGGCAGCACGAGCGTCGCGCGGAATCGTCCCACGCCGTTGGTGGGCAGCTTGGAGGAGACCACGCCGTCGTGGATGCGCGCCCGGACGGAGCCCGCCGCCCGCCCGCCGATCGAGAGCTCGATCCGGACGGGGCCGTCAGGGTAGGTTGCCGGCGCCACGCGCCACGTCGCGCGCGTGCCGAGGAACGGATACAGCGCGCCCGCCGAGCGCGCGCCACCGAGCACCTTGGCAGCCACCACGACCTGCAGCTCGGCGCTCGATCCGCCGGTGCCGGTCAGCTGCGTCGCCCGCACGGGACCGCCCATGCGCGGGCTCCACGACACGGTCCATGCTCCCGTGGCGCTGGTGGTCGCCACCGCACCCACCTGCACCCACGCGCCATCCACCTGCTGCTCGAGCCGGACCTGCTCGCCTGCCGCCGCCGGACTCACGCTGCCCGTCGCAGTCACGGTCGAGCCGACCACGATGCTGGCGGGCGCCACGGAGGTCAGCGTCGGCGCTGCGCTCGCAGCGGCAGGCAGCAACACGAGGAGGGACAGCGCCGAGAGCGCAACGATCGGAAGTCGGCGGAACTGGAGCATGCGGTTCGCTTTCGTGTGGTGATCCGTGCGCGTCAGCCCATGAAGGAGCGGACGAACTCGAAGGTGTCAGGGGGAACGACGCGAGCGTCGCCCTCGGTGAGCTCCAGCGGTACCGCCAGGACATCGCGCCCGACCTGGGCGACGAGCTTGCCGAACTCGCCGCGATCGACCAGGTCCGCCGCGAGGAAACCGAACCGCGACGCGAGCGCCCGGTCGCGCGCAGTCGGCGGGCCGCCGCGCTGCACGTGGCCGAGGATCGTGACGCGCGTCTCGAAACCGGTGAGCTGCTCGACCGCTCGGGCCACGTGGTGGGATACCCCGCCCAGCCGCGGATAGCCGTACGCGTCGAGCTCGTGGTCGACCGACACGCCGTCGAACAGCCCGGAGCTCGAGCGCAGGTCGTAGCCTTCGCCGACGACGATCAATGAGCTGTCGCGGCCCTGGCCGTGGCGCTTCGTGATGATCGAGGCTGCTTCCTCGACCGTCATGTCCATCTCGGGCAGCAGGATCACGTCCGCACCGCCGGCGATCCCGGCATACATCGCGAGCCAACCGGCGGTCCGGCCCATGACCTCGCACACCATGACGCGGTCGTGGCTCTCGGCCGTCGTCGCGAGCCGGTCGAGCGCCTCGGTGGCGATCGCGAGCGCGCTGTCGAACCCGACGGTCAGCTCGGTGCCGGGAAGGTCGTTGTCGATCGTCTTGGGCACGCCGACCACGGGCAGCCCGTGGTCGCGCCACATCGTGAGCGCGCCCTTCATCGTGCCCTCACCGCCGATCACGATGAGTGCGTCGATCTCGTGCTTCTTGAGGGTCGCCAGTGCCCGCTCGGGTCGATCCCCGCCGTGGGCCGGGTTGTCGCCCGACGATCGCAGGATCGTCCCGCCCTCGCGCATGATGCCGCGGATGACGTCGCGCGTGAGCGGCATCACGTCATCCTCGATCACGCCGCGCCAGCCGTAGGTGAAGCCGACGAGCTCGTGCCCGTGGTCCCAGCTACGCCGAGCGACCGAGGAGATGACTGCGTTGAGTCCGGGGCAGTCGCCGCCGCCGGTGAGGATGCCGATGCGCATGCCGGTCATCCTACCCGCGGCGGTTGTCGAGCCACGATTCGGCAACACCACTCCTAGCTGAGCGCCACGGCGAGCTGGCGTGCGGCATTGAGCTGGGCGTCGGTGGCGCCCGGCGTCCGCAGGACCGTCTCGATCTCGCGCAGCGCATCGGCGACCGTGCGTCGCGTCGTCGTCTGCTGCTTGGCCGCCAGCGTCGAACCGTACGGCACCGCGCCCGATGCGACGTTGAGCCATGCGGCGAGCAGGTCGGCCGTGCACAGCTGTCGCGCCGTGTTCGGCGGCGCCAGTGCCGCACTCGCCTGCGCGGTGCCCTGGAGCGGCGTGAGCTCCTCGAACACCCGGCTGCCTGCCCGCGTGAAGGCGAGGTAGCCGTCGAGCTGCGTCTGTGTGAGCACCCGGTTGCCCTGGAGCGAGTACTGCTGCTTGAACCACCCGATGGATCGCCGCGTGGTGCCGTTGTCGGCGATCAGCACGGCAGCGGTCACGGCGTCGGTGCCGGCCTCGTCGTCGGTCGCATCGACGCGGACCTCGAACACGCCGGGCTGGGCGAAGGTGACGCTCGACGTCGCGGCCGTGTTGAACGGGTGCACGCCGAACGGGCTGAAGGCCGGATCCGGAGTGGCCCCGTTGTTGAAGCGCACGACCCTGGAGCCGATCCACGTCGACGTCGGCCCGGCACTGAACACGTACGTCGTGTCGTCAGTTCCCGGGTCGGTCGCCGATGCACCGTAGGTGGAGGAGACCCCGACACGCTCCAGGAAGGCCCGGCCTCCGCCGAAGTCCACGACCCGCGTCTCGTCGAGGGTCAGGTCGGGAGCCACATTGGTGACGGTGACCTGCGCGCTCGCCTCGCTGCAGTCCTGGCTGGCGTCGCACACCCGGACGGTGGCGGTGTAGGTCGCCCCGCCGTCGAGGCCCTCGAAGCGTGGGCGTACGCCCGTCGCCTCGAGCGTGCCGGCCTTGTCGAGGCGCCACGCGTAGGTGAGCGGCTCGACGTCGAGGTCGAAGCTCGCGGAGGCGTCGAGCTGGATCGAGCTGCCCTCTGCCACCGTGTACGGACCGCCAGCGCCTGCGACCGGGATGTTCTCCGGATCGAGCGTGGTCGCGGCCTGCGGGTACGACGCGAAGCCGGTCATCGTCCAGGTCTGGTCGAACAGCACCGGGCGCACGGTCGCGATCGGGATGTCTTCGCTGTGGACGGGGCCGAGCGACAGCTCCCACGGGCCGACGGCGAACTCGGGGATCCTCGGCAGGCAGACCACACCGAAGATGACCGTGTCCTCGCAGAGCTCGGGCGTGCCCGGGACGATGACGGTCCTGGGGATGCCGGCCTTGGCCTGGAGCACCTTGAGTTCACCGCGCGTCTGGTACACGTGCTCGAACTTGTGGCGCATCGTGTTGTCGATCGAGAGGGTCGGTGCGATCGAGAACGGGTCCGTGAGCGTCTTCGGGATCGTGATCTCGAGCTTGTTCCCGGCCGTGATGCGCGGGTTGTTCGAGGTGCCGGAGGCGACGGTGGCACCTGCCGGCGTCTTCTCGGTCCACGCGAGTGCCTGCGGCAGCGCGAAGGTGACCTTCACGACCGGCTTGAACTCGAAGTCGTGGCCCTGGTCGGCGGTGAGGTAGATCTTGCCGTCGATGATGTCGTAGCTGGCGTTGCCGCCGGAGAACGACTTGGGCGTCGACTGGCCCCACGGGTACTTGCTCATGGAGTCGACGTCGAAGTTCGCGTTCAGGTACGACTGCTGGCCGGTGGCGCGCATGAGCGACATCGTGCTCTCGTCGAGGGAGGCATCGGGCTTGGCGGACTGCACGAGCGCCTCGATGCCGAGGTACTCGGCGACCTCGTCCTGGGACGAGTCGTAGATCACGCCGTAGAACTCCGGATCGGCGTGCTCGTCGAAGAACGTGTACTCCTCGCGGGCCAGGTTGAAGTTCGGGACGAGGGCGAACACGCCCGAGCAGCTGAACACGCAGATCTTGGCGTCGACGTCGGCCTTCACGCCGAGGTAGCCGTTGAGCTTCAGGTCCTGCTCACCGGCGTCGTAGTTGAACGCGCGACCAGCCCGGTCGATCTGGCTTGTCGCGACCGTGATCGTGTCGCCCGGGTAGAACGAGGCCGGCGCGGGATACGTCACGTCGACGCGAGCGGGGTAGGTCACGTCGAGCTTGCCGCCCTGCACGTCGTACTCGAAGTCGAGGCCGAGCCCACCGGACGTCGAACCGGAGATGCCGCCCCCGAAGTCGATGTCGAACAGGCCTGCATCGATGGTCTTGACGTCCGAGACGCTGTCGGATTCATCCCAGGTGAGGTCGATGAGGCCGCTGCGCTTGTCGACCGAGCCACCGGCTCCGGCGCCCCAGACCCCGGCGTCCTGGACCGCGAAGGTCGCCTCGTAGCTCGTCGGCGCGGCCTGCGCCAGCGGCGCGAGCAGGGCGAGGACGAGGGTGCCACCGACGAGGGCGCCAGCACAGGTGCGGCGAAGTCGGAGGCGAGTTCTTGGAGCGAAGGTCACGGATGAGCCGATCGATGTCGTGGAACGGGGCCAACGGACTATCCCGCCGGGCAGCGGGGCCGTTCCGCGGTCATCCGAAGCTCGAATCGTGAAAGCGGCCACGAATCGGGCAGGTTCGCTCACCCGCGTCGTCCGTCCATGCGAGGATCTGGCGCGTGCGCGGCGAAGACGACCCCATCCACGACGACGACGATGACTCCGGCGATTGGCCGGAGGCAGGTGCCGAGGCGTCCAGTGATGAGGAGTCCTCTTCGGAGGAAGAGGGCTTCACGATGCCCACGCACGTGTTCTTCGAGAACGAGGCCCTGATCCGGGCGCTCAACGACCCGCGTCGCGGCGAGAACGATCCCGAGCTCGCCAAGCGCCTCTTCTCGGCCCTGCTCGAGGCCACGCTCATCGCGCTCGTGCCTGAGGAGCAGCAGCTCGGCGATGCAGAGGGCTCGGGCGAGGTCACGCTCGACGGCGAGCTCGAGCTGAGCTTCGTGCTGGTGCGCCATCCGGACGTCGAGGGCGACATCGTCCCGATGTTCACCGACGAGGGCTCGCTCGGATCGTTCCTGCCCGAGGGTGGGCGTTACGTCGCCCTCGCGGTGCGCGACCTGTTCCCGCTGCTCGGCTCGGGCAGCGAGGGTCCGCCCAACATCGTGATCAATCCCGGCGGCGACGAGGCGCTCCTGCTCACGCCACGGATGGTCCAGGACCTGATCGATTCGGCGCGCGGCTACGGCACCGAGGTGATCGACGAGGGCGTCGAGGTCATCGTGGGCCCCGCCGACGATGGGCTGCCGGCAGACGCACAGGCAGCGGTCGCTACGCTCCTGAGCGAGCACGATTCGGTCCTGCAGTGCACGCAGCTGCAGTGGTTCATGCCCGACCGCCACGACGCGCCGTCGCTCGTGCTCGCGGTCGAGCTCGATCCGGACCTCGAGGGAGACACGCGCCGCTTCGCGCTCGCGTCCCTCTGGCGCGACCTCTCGCCCGTCCTGCGCACCCTCGACCGCCAGGTCGAGATGGTGGACCTGGCCGGCCAGCGCGAGCGCCTCGAGCCGACCGTCCGCACGCTCACGCCGTTCTATCGCCGACCGGAGTAGGCGGCCTCGCGAGCCGGCCTCACGTGGTGTGCGTCGTGAGGTGTTCGTGATTTCGTGTGCGGGCGTCAAGAAATCGTGCTCGCGACGGGGTCGTGTCACGAGGTGGACGTGATTTCGTGTGCGGGCGGCAAGAAATCGTGCGCTGGGGGCGAAGGGGACCGCACGGGAGTTCCAGACGCGCGCGCATGCTTGAGCACGTCGCGCGCACGATTTCGTGCGCGGGCGTCAAGAAATGGTGATCACCTCAGGACGTTGTGGCGAAGCGCGCACGATTTCATGCGCGGGCGTCAAGAAATCGTGCGTCGGGCCGGACGATTCGGGATGGGGCAGGTGCGGGACCGCCGACCCGGCTACAATTCACGCACTACGGCCACGTAGCCCAATTGGTAGAGGCAGCGGACTCAAACCCCGCCCAGTGTCGGTTCGAGTCCGACCGTGGCTATTGCGCCGAGCCGTCGTTCAGACGGCGTCGCGCGCGCGCTCGCTGAAGCGGAACAGTCCGCGGCGACGCATGGCGCGAGGCGATTCGCTGACCGCGAGCCGCTCCTCGGCCGGGACGATCTCGAAGGGATCGAGCACACCGACGGGGCCACGCGCCTCGCGCGCGGCCGAGAGTCGCTGCAGTGCCGAGCCGAGGCCCTCGCTGCGCTGCTGTGTCTGCTCGTCGCCCATTACCTCGACGATGCCCCGGATTCGCTGTTCGTGCAAGTGCATGTGACGAGTGTTCCCGTCTCCGCGCGATTGATGCCTGCCCCCCGCAGCGCTCATCGGCCAGTCACCACCCGCAGCGGTTCGCCGTCGACGCGGCCCTCGATCTGGTGCCCCGGGACGTCCAGCACCTCGCCGTCGACGACCATCTTGTCCACCCCGTGCAGGTGCAGCTGCACGTGGCGCCCGCGCGCGTGGAAGACGCCCTCGCGCTCGGCGAGCTCGCCACGGACGAGCGCCGCAGCATCGACCGCCAGGCGCGGAGCGCCCCGATCGGCCGGCACGAGCACGAGGTCCAGCTCGCCATCGCCGTTCCGGACCTTGCCGGTGTTGGCCCAACCGCCGAACGCGCCGGTGCTCGCCAGCATCACCTGCCACGCCCGCCCGTCGTAGACCTCGACGCCGTCGACCGTCGCGACCACCGCGATCGGGCGCGTCCGCACGGCGGCGATCGCCGCGCCGACCGGATACGCGAGCGCACGCAGCACGCCCTTGAAGCGCGTGGCTTCCTCGGCTGCCTCAGGTGCCATCCCGAACGACGCGACGTTCACGAACGGCACGTCGCCGATCCTGCCCAGGTCGATGGTGCGATATCGGTCGCCGGTCGCCGCGAGGATGCATGCCTGGGTCTGGTCGGTCGGCAGCTCCATCGCGCGCGCGAAGTCATTGGCGGTGCCGGCGGGCACGACGCCAAGCGGGATCCCGAGCCTGTGGGCGAGCTTGGCCGCGCACCCGACGGAGCCGTCGCCACCGGCGACCACGACCCGCTCGATCACGCCGAGGCGACCGCCGTTGGGGCGTTCCTCGTTCGACCAGCGCGCTGCCGTCTCCACGTCGGCATCGGTGACGATGCAGCCGCGCTCCACGAGCACGGCAGCAGGATCCACCTGGTCGGCGGAGCCGCTGTTGGGATTGCTGACGAGCAGGACGTGCACGGTGTCGCCCTTCCCACTCAGGTCGCATGTCACGCGGCCACGGCCGCGACGCCCCGTCGAAGGCGATGCCAATCCCTCGGCCTCGCGAGCAGGGCCGTTGCACGGAAGCGGCCGCTCCGTGGCCTCGCGTTCCCGCCGCGTGCCCGCTCGCCGCCCCCACGTCGGCCGCTTCTGAGCGCACCCGCGTGGGGCGCGACCGCCGATAGCACGGCATGCGGAGTACGGGGACCCGAATCTTGTGTGTCATGGCCATGCTGGCTGCAGCTGCGATGGTCGCTGCCGGCTGCGGCGGCGGCGGTGGTGGTGGTGGCGGCGGTGGCACGCCGCTCAAGGAGATCATCATCGCCTCCGACCTGCCGCTCACCGGCAGCGCCCGCGCCCAGACCGAGAGCATGGTCAAGGCGATCGAGATGGCCATCGCCGAATCCAACGGCAAGGCCGGCGGGGTCAAGATCACCTACAAGAGCCTCGACGATGCCACGGCCCAGGCGGGCAAGTGGGACGAGGCCAAGTGTGCCGACAACATGAACACCCTCGCCCAGGACCCGAAGGTCGTGGTCGTGATCGGGCCGATGAACTCGGGGTGCGCCCAGGTGCAGATCAAGACGGCGAACACCGCGGGCCTCGCGATCGTCAGCCCTGCGGCGACAGCGGTCGGCCTGACCAAGGCGGGCGGCGATCCGGGCGAGCCTGACAAGTACTACCCGAACGGCACCCGCAACTTCCTGCGGGTCGTGCTCGCGGATGACATGCAGGCCAAGGCCGCCGCGACCTGGGCGAAGGAACTCGGCATCTCCAAGGCCTTCGTGCTCCATGACAAGGAGACCTACGGCAAGGGGCTCGCGGACCAGTTCGAGGGCGCCGCGGAGGACCTCGGCATCGAGGTCGCGGGCAACGAGGGCATCGACCCGCTCGCCTCGAACTACCGGCCGCTCATCCCCAAGATCACCAAGTCGGGCGCCAAGCTCGTGTTCTTCGGGGGCATCACCCAGAACAACGCCGGCCAGGTCCTCAAGGACCTGCGAGCCGCATCCAAGGACACGGTGTTCATGGGGCCCGACGGCATCTTCGAGGAAGCCTTCGTCGAGGCTGCCGGTGAGTCGGGAGAGGGCGCGCTCGCGACCTTCGGCGGCGTCCCGCCCGAGAAGCTCGAGGGCAAGGGCAAGGAGTTCGTCGCCAAGTACACCAAGGCGCACGGCGCACCACAGGCGTACACCGCCTACGCCTATGACGCCACCGGCATGTCGATCGCGGCGATCGCCCGCTGCGCCGACGGCGCAGGCGTCACGCGCAAGTGCGTGCTCGAGGAGCTGTTCAAGACCAAGGACCACGAGGGCGCACTCGGCTCGTTCTCGATGACCGAGACCGGTGACTCCACGCTGAGCGTGCTGAGCGGCGTCAAGGTCAAGAACGGCGCCTGGGGCTTCGACCGCACCATCGATGTCGGAAAGGCCGAGGCCGAATGAACCTGAGCGCAGCACAGAAGCAGCAGATCATCGACAGGACCGGCGTGGTCACCGCCGGGCTCCTGCTCTTCGCCCTGCTCATCGCCGCCGCCCGAGACCCGGCGGCGTTCATGGGCCAGACCACGATCGGGCTCACCTACGGCGCGACGATCGCACTCATCGCGCTCGGCTACACGATGGTCTACGGCATCATCGAGCTCATCAACTTCGCGCACGCCGACGTGTTCATGCTCGGCTCGATGATGGCGATGCAGATCATCGTCAGCACCGGCGTCACCGCCGATTCGAGCGTGTTCGCGAAGTTCGGCATCATCATGGTCGCGATGTTCGCCTGCATGGTGATGTGCGCGGGCATCAACGTCGCGATCGAGAAGGTCGCATACCGGCCGCTGCGTAACGCTCCGCCGCTCGCGCCGCTCATCACCGCGATCGGGATGAGCTTCATCATCGCCAACCTCGCCCAGAAGATCTGGGGCCCGAGCCAGGTCAGCGTGCCGGACCTGCTCGGCAATGCGACCCTGTTCGGCAACGTTCGCCTCAAGGACGCGTTCGTCATCCTCATGACGATCCCGCTGTTATACGGCCTCAACTGGTTCGTCTCCACGACCAAGCAGGGCAAGGCGATGCGCGCGACCGCCCAGGACAAGGGCGCCGCAGCGATCATGGGCATCAACGTGGACCGCACGATCTCGCTCACCTTCCTGCTCGGGGGACTGCTCGCGGGTGCCGGCGGCGTGATGTACGCGCTCGTCAACACGACGACCGTGTGGAACTCCGGCTTCAAGAACGGCATGTTCGCCTTCACCGCCGCCGTGCTCGGCGGGATCGGCAATCTCACGGGCGCCGTGGTGGGCGCGGTGATGCTCGGCCTGATCGCCTCGTACTCGTCGCTCTACGTCGGGGATCGCTGGGTCGACGTCGTGATCTTCTCGATCCTCGTGATGGTGCTGGTGTTCCGGCCCACCGGCCTGCTCGGCGAGCAGTCCATCGAGCGCGCCTGATCAGGCGCCGACGCCGGGCCACTCGAGGCGCGGCTCGGGCCCGTACGCGCACCGCCACGTGGACTCTTCCTGCTCGAGCCTGAGCAGCTCGTGGGTGAGCGAATCGATGCGGGCAGCGTCCTCGACGCCGAGCAACTCGGCTGCGGCGGCCGGCAGCGCACGCCGGTAGTCGTGCTCGGACAGGTCGACGTTCCACGGCTCGTCGAACCGGGTCACCAGGTCGATCCGGGCAAGTGCTCGCCGCAGCGTCACGATCGGGATCCATGGTCGCGGGTCGGCACGCGACCAGGCACGGCTCGGGCGCCACAGCAGGCTTGCCCCGGGCACGGCG
>JAOPYU010000360.1 GCA_025964455.1 Thermoleophilia bacterium
CCGAGGCTGTTGACCTTCTTGAGCACCGCGGTGTCGGCGCCGAAACGGCCGGTGATCCTCTCGAACGCGGTGATCGCCTCGTCAGCCCCGTGGACGGGTGACGTGTCGGCGAGCGCGAGGCCCGCCGCATGGAGCTTGTCGTAGGTGATGGCCTTGCTGCCGGCCCGCTCGATGAAGCTGCGGTCGGCGAGTGCCGTCGCGCCCTCGACCGCCTGGATCATGCCGATCTTGCGGAGGTGGTGCTCCTTCAGGTTGCCGCCGCCGCGGAACAGGAAGAGCGCCTCCTTGCCCTGGCCCGCGAGCACTCGTCCGCCCTCGCCTGTGCCGTCGGCGAGCCGCACGAAACCCCGGTCCTTGCCGACACGCAGGTCGGCGTAGCGCGTGGCGATGACGTCCTCACCGGGGATCAGGCCGCGCTTGGCCGCCTGCTCGATGATCGACTGCGTCGTGAGGGGCGGGGTGCGCCCGATCCCGACGAGCACCACGGTCGGGCGACCAGCCCCACCGCCGCCGAAGTCGAGCGTGGGGTGCAGCACCTGTCCGAGCAGGTCGCCCAGCGAGCTGGCGCCGTGCTGCTCGATCGCCGCGAATCCCGGCAGCATCTCCTGCGCGGCACCCGCGATGGCTTCGGCAGCCGCGGGCCGCGGGCGCATGCGCACGGCGGCCTCTGCGATCTGCGACACGACAATCGGTCCCGGCATCCTGAAGTCCCCCTTCGCATCGTCGGCCCCCCGGCGTTCGATGCGTGTCCCTGTCCGTGCGGCTCGTCAGGGCGCGCACGGTCTCGTCACCGGTGTGTCGGGATCGGGGCCGCCGCGGTTTCGCTCGGGCGCGAATCCGACGGCGCAGGGTGGTTCAGGACAGGTTGAAGGTCCAGGTCTGGTTCGAGGTGCGGCTGTTGCCGGCAGCATCGCGCGCCTGGACGTACCAGGTGTGCGGGCCGGGGAGCAGCGCGGGATCCGCGAGCGAGATGTTGTCGATGCGCCACTTGGCGGTCTTCGGGTTGGTGATGCCCTGCTGGCTGCACTGCGTGGCGCGCGTCGTTGGCATGCCCGCGTAGCAGCCGTCCATGCCGATGCGGAAGCGCAGCTTGACGTTCTTGCCGGCGAAGGCCGCCATCCGCAGCTTGGTCTGGACCGTGCCACCCGAGCTGCCGGAGAACGCGTTCTGGTGCCACAGCGGCTGTGCGGTCGCGCTGCCGCCCCACATCACCACGTTGAATCCGCCATTGGCTTCCACGATCTCGTGCGTGCAGCGGATCGACGTGCCGTAGGTGCCCTTGGTGCCGTACACGCACGTCGGTGCCCAGGTGTCGTTGGCGAATCCGTCGTTGGCCGTGTCGACCTTGATCTCGATCGAGCCGCCGTCGTAGGCGTTCTGGCCGATCATGGAGAAGTCGTAGCGGTGCTCGAGGCGCACGTCGGCGCCGCCGGCAGGCACCGACATGTCGTACTCGGCCGAGGTCCATACGCGGTCACCGTCGTAGCCCGAGCCCACCGCGTAGTCCGGTGTGGCGGTCGGGTCGCCGACACCGAGGGCGCCGCCGGTCGACCAGCCGGCGTACGAGGCGAGGTTCCAGTCGGGCGTCGTCGTGGCGGCGTTGGTCGTCGTGGTGCCCTGCGAGCCGCGGCTGTAGCGCAGGCCGGTGACGCACGACGCGTCGGGTGTCGGATCGAAGTCGACGGTGCACAGCGGCGAGCCGGAACCGACGTTCGGCGTGTAGGAGGTGACGTTGCCCGCGGTGGTGCCCGAGAGCGCGCCGTCGATGTAGACGCGGTACTGGGTGACGCCCTTGAAGTCGTAGGCGGGCTGCCACGTCAGCGAGTTGCCCGCGACGAACGCGGCATTGTCGGCCGGGGAGAGCAGGTTGAAGGGGTCGGGCGCCGTGACGTCGGGCACCGGCGTCGCCGTGAAGCTGAAGCTGAACAGCGTGGAGTTGCCCACGGCGTCGTAGGCGCGGATCGACCAGGTGTGGGCGCCCGCGTAGATCGGGAAGGTGCCGCGCGTGGTCGCCGTCAGGCCGGTGCCGGACGGGGCGCCGTCGACGATCAGGTCGTAGTGGTCGACGCCCGAGCCTGCGTCGGAGCCGGCGCTCCAGGAGAACGTCATCATCTGCTCGGGCGCGCTGCCGGCGTTGGTCGGGAAGATCGCGGTCACGGCGGTCGGCCCGGTCGTGTCAATATTGAGCGTGCGAGGCGCGCCGGCGGAGGTGATGTTGCCCACGCTGTCATAGGCGCGCAGTGCCCACGAGTGCGCACCCTCGCTCAGCGGCGTCGGTACCGTCCAGCCCGTAGCGCCACCGGTGAGGACCGCGCGGACGGTGCCGTCGACGGTGACCTCGATGCGGGCGGCGCAGCTCTCGTCGCCGGCGCTGAAGGTCAGGGTCGGCGTCGTGTCGGACGTGTAGCCGTTGTCGACGGGCGCACCGAAGGCCATCGTCGGGCTGGCGGTGTCCACGCGCACCGACATCGGGGCCGGGGTCGAAGCGCGGGTGAGGCCGAAGTTGTCGCGCGCGACGACCTGCCACGTGTGGAGTCCGCCACTCAGCGGGGCTGCCAGCGTGTGGGAGGTGACGGCGGGACCGACGCTCGTGACGAGCGTGCCGTCGACGAGCACGTCGTAACCGGCGAGGCCGCTCGTGGCATCGCTCGATGCCTGCCAGGTCAGGGTCGGGGTGGCGGTCGTGAAGGTCGCGTCGGATTCACACGTCGGAGGCACGCCGCCGTTGGTGATCGCCGGCAGGGCGGGCAGCGCCGCGGGTGCGTTCAGGTTGAAGGCGGTCGGCGGCAGGCTGTCATTGACCACGAGCAGGGTCGGGGTGTCGGCGAAGTTGCCCGCGCGGTCGTAGGCGCGCACCCACATCGTGTAGTTGCCGTCCGGGAGCGTGCCGTAGTTGCGGCTCGTCGAGCCAGCGGACATGAGTGAGGAGGTCGGCGGGTTGACGCCGTCGTTGATCCAGAACTCCTGGTAGTTGATGCCGCTCGCGGTCGGCGCGGCGGGGTCGGTCGGGGCCGGCCACGTCACGGTCGTCGCGACGCGGGTCAGCGGGCCGGGGTTGACCGGGAGCGTGCGGTCGAGGTTGAACGACCACGTGCCGCTCGTCGCGGTGCCCGTGTAGGGGTCGTGCTGCTCGATGCGCCACGTGTGCACACCGTCGCCCGGATCGGCGATCGTGTGGATCGACGTCGGGTGCGTCTCGGAGCCCACGAGCACGCCATCGAGGTACACGTCGTAGTCGGTCGGCGCGGGGCCGCCGTCGCTCGGCCAGTTCCAGTCGAGCGCGGGCACGACGTTGGTGCGCGTGTTGTTGGTCGGCGAGACCAGCACCGGCGCAGGAATGGCGCCGTAGCCGGTGAAGCTGACCGCCATCGTGGACATCGTGTTGCCGACGCCGTCGATCGCGCGGACGTAGAGCGAGTGGATGCCATTGGTGACGCCGGGCACGGTCGCCGACGTGACGCCCGGTCCCACCGAGAGCTTGAGCGAACCGTCGACCCAGATCTCGTAGGCGTTCGCCGCGGCGAGGCCGGAATCCGCGTCGGTCGCCGCCGTCCAGGAGGCGTTGACGAATCCGCGCACGGTCTGGCCGGCGGTCGGGGTGAGCACCGCGAAGGCCGTCGGCGGCGTGACGTCGGTGCCGAAGGTGCGCGTTGTCGAGCTCGTGCGGTTGCCGAGCGTGTCGATCGCCTCGACGCGCCAGGAGTGCATGCCGCTCGCCAGGGCGCCGGTGGGCGTCCAGGAGTTCTCGCTGCCGCTCGCCACCGCGATCGGCGTGACGAGGTCGTCCACGTAGACCTCGACCCGGGCGACGCAGTTGCCGTCGGCGGCGCTCCACGAGAGCGTCGGGGTCGTGTCGATCGTCCACGCTGCGTTCGCCGGCGCGCCGAGCGTCGCGGTCGGGGCGGTGAGGTCGACGCGCACGTTGGTCGGGAATGCCGGGCCGGCGTTCGTGAAGTTGCCCTGGTTGTCGCGAGCCCGCACGCCGAGCGTGTGTGCGCCGTCGGCGAGGGCGGGCGGCGTCCACGTCGTGGCGGGTGCCAGGACGGTGCCGTCGACCGTGCCGATGCCGTCGACGTAGGTGTCGTAGCCGGACAGGCCGGATTCACCGTCCGTGGAGGCGGTCCACGTGAAGGCGGGCGTCGCCGTCGAGTAGGTCGGGACGGTCGAGCAGGACGGTGCCGCGGCAGCCGTGGTGATCGCCGGGAGGGCCGGGTTCGCCGGGAACGTCAGGTTGAAGGCCGTCGGCGGGGTGATGTCGTTGATGACCTTGGCGGTGTCGCCGTCGGCCACGGCGGACTGGTTGCCGACGTTGTCGACTTCCACGATCCGGTACTGGTAGCAGTTCGGCTGCGTCACGCCGGTGTCGACGTACGGGCTCGTCGGCTGGCCGGTCGGAAGCGGGTACGTGCCCCAGGAGCCCCATCCGGTGCAGGTGTCGAGACCGAGGTTGTAGGTCGCGCTGCGCCGCTCGATGCGCCAGGTCGCGATGCCGGAGCCCGCACCGTCGCCACCGTTGGTGAAGGCGAGGTCGACGCTGAAGTCCGTGTCGTAGCCGTTCTGCTGGTCGAGCGTGGAGCCGGTCGGGTTCGTGCCGTCGACGAGCACCGTGAATGGCACCGGGGTGGTCATGCCGGCGCCGTTGGCGACCTGCACGACGCTCGTGGCGGCGGACGGCGCGACGGCTCCGGCGCTCCACGCATAGGTCGCGTTGAACCCTGCCGGGGTGGTCACGAAGGTCGAGCCCAGGCTCGGCCACGTGGCGGCGCCCGTGCCGGATTCGGGGTCGGTCGCGGTGACGGTGGCGGTGAAGTTGGCGGCGCCGCCCGGCGTCGGGTTCACCCACATCGTGGTCGGATTGGCGAGGTACTGGCGGTTCGGGTTGACGCCCTCGGCCAGGACGATCGACGCCCCGGTCGGCGCGGTCTGGTCGACCATGATCGGCGTGCTCGTGGCGCTGTAGCCGACGTTGTCGACGCGGTCGGTCACGCGGACCCGGTAGCGGTAGCAGGTGGCGTGCACGAGACCGCTGTCCGCGTACGGGCCCGTGGCGTTGAGCGCGCCGGCCGGCGTCCAGCTGCCGCTCCAGGTGCAGGCACCCGCGGCGAGCGTGCCGGTCTGTCGCTCGAGCTGGCTGTCACGGATGCCGGAGCCCGAACCGTCGTTGCCGATCGTGAACGTCACCGACACGGTGGAGCCGGTCGTGAAGCCGCTCGCATGCGTCGCCGTCGCGCCGACCGGCGCTGCGGCATCGGCGATCACCGAGAACGGCAGGTCGAGCTGTCCGAGGCTGTTGGAGCGCACGCGCGCGAACTTGCCGGCGGCAGGCGCCGTCGCGCCGGGCGTCCACGTGTAGGTGCGCGAGATGTTCGGGCCGGGCCCCGGGGACACGCCGTCGCCGGTGAAGCCTGCGGCGAGCAGCGGGAAGTTCACGTCGAGGATGCCGGATGCAGCCGTCGCCCCGGAGACATCGACGCTGAAGGTGCCGCCGTGGCCCGGGCTCGTGTTGACGAACAGCTGGTTGGGCGCCGCGAGGTGCTGGTACGTCGGGTTGGTGGCGGGCGTGATCGCGAGCGTCCCGACCGGCGGCACGAGGTCGACCTTGAGCTCGGAGGTGCCGTCGATGTCGTGCACGTTGCCGACGTTGTCGGTGACGCGCAGGCGGTAGCGGAAGCAGCCGGGATCGGTGACGGTGTCGGGCCGGGAGCCGACGAGCGTGCCGAGGCCGCTCGCGACCACCGTCGAGTACGCCGACCAGGCGTTGCAGGTCGTGCCGGCGAGCGTGCCGTTGGAGCGCAGCAGCTGCCACGAGGCGATGCCCGACCCGGCGCCGTCGTTGCCGGTGTCGAGGTTGACCGTCACCGACGTGCTTGAGACGAAGCCGTTGGTGTAGGTCACCGCGCCGGCCACGGGGATCGCCGAATCCGCCTGGATGTCGAAGGTCGTCGTGCCCGGGTTGTTGGCGACGTCGAAGGCGCGCGCGGTGAGCGTCGGCGGGTCGACGAGGCCGGGCGTGGCGGTGTTGAAGGTGTAGGTCTGTGCGTAGCGCGTGGCGGGTCCGACGCCGACCGTCTGCGTGCCGACGGCGGCTCCGGGCGTCCAGCCGGTGCCGGCGCCGTCAAACTCCACCCGCGACACGCCGGACGGGTCGTTCGCGTTGATGAGCACGTCGAAGGAGTAGGAGCCAGCCGGGGCAGCCGGGTTGAACCACAGCAGCGGGTTGGATCCGATCGGGCCGGCCCAGTAGGTGTACGGGGTCGTCTCGGCGAACGAGTGGAAGCCGACGAACGGCGGGAAGTTGTCGAGGGTGATGCCGACGGACGTCGTCGTGGATGCGTTCGTCGCGCGGTCGTAGGACGTCGCGATGATGGTGTACGCGCCGTCGGGCAGCAGGCCCGTGGCCCAGGTGCAGTTGTAGCCCCAGGTCGGCGAGGAGCCGGTCAGCGTCGCCGGGTCGCAGATGAGCCCGCTGGAGCTGGAGGGGCCCGTCCAGGTCAGGCGCACGTGGTCCACGCCCGAGTGAGCGTCCGTGGCGGTCCCGGTGATCGCGACGCTCGAGCCCTGGATGCTGCCGGCAGCCGGGGTCGTGATCGCCACGGTCGGCTTGACCAGGTCGACGCGGCGCGCCGTGGCCGGGGTGCTCGTGTTGACGTTGCCCACGTTGTCGGTGACGAGCAAGTGGTAGCGGTAGCACTGGCTGCCGAGCGCAGTGACGTCGTGGGAGTACGTGGCGGGCGCGATGCCGACGCCGGATGCGGCGCTCGCCCATGCGTTGGTGAACGTGCCGCACACGTCATTCGCGAGCGGCGCGACGTCGTACTCGAGCGACCAGGAGCCGAGCCCGGATTCGAGTGCGCCCTCGCTGCCGGCTGCGAGCGACACCGTGACGATCGGCGTGTTCTGCACGCCATTGACGACGCTGGCGCCCATGCCGGTCGGCGCCGTGCCGTCCAGGCGGATCTCGAACGGCGCGGGCGAGTTGTTGCCGGAACCGTCGAACGCACGGGCCTGCTGGACCCCGGGTGCGGCGAGCGACGCCGGGTTGGTGAAGGTGTACGCCTTGGTGTAGCCGTTGAGCGCCGGCAGCGGCGAGGTGAACACGCCGTTGGTGGTGCCGGCCGGCGACCAGCCGGTGCCGAGCGGCGGGAATTCCACGCGGTTGACGCCGCTGCCCAGGTCGTAGGCCGTGACGCGCGCGTCGAGCTGGTACGTGCCGATCGGTGCGTTGGGGTTGACCCACGCGACGTTGCCGAGCGTATGCATCGACGGGCTGCCGTTGTCGGTGAAGCTGTGCCAGGCGTGCACGGGCGCTGCGTTGTCGATCAGGAAGTTCCGCGTGGCGATCGTGGAGAGCCGACCGCTGCGGTCGCGGGCGCGGGCGCTCAGGGTGTAGGTGCCGTCGGGCAGCGAGCTCGTGTTCCAGGAGCAGGTCCACGTGAGCGCGGTCCAGGGTCCGCCGAACGACGTCACCGGCGGGCAGGCGGAGCCGCTCGCATCGGGCAGCGCATCCGCGTCCGGACCATCCGGGAGCAGGTAGGTGACCGTCACCTGGTCGATGCCGCTGCCGGTGTTGGCGTACTCCACGCCGCCGCCGGCCCAGACGTCATCCGTGGTGCCGCCGATGCTGAAGGTGCCGCCCTGCGACGAGCCGGCAGCCGGCGACGTGATCGCGACGTCCGGGTTGGAGAAGTCGAACTGCTTGAGGCCGTTCGCCGCGATCGTGTACGAGTTGCCGACATTGTCGGTCACGCGGACCTGGTCGCGCCAGCAGAACGAGTCGTTGTAGTCCTCGAGGTGGTCGTAGGGCAGGTCCTCGTTGATGTGGTGGTTGAGCGTCAGCGTGGTTCCGTTGACCGCGGTGCCGACCGACGAGTTGGTCACCCACGGATCCCACGCCTGGCAGACGCCGTCGACGAGCGGCGCGTACTGCACGTCGATGGCGTAGGAGCCGACACCCGAATCGGTATCGGTGCCGAGCGGGATCGTCTGGGCCAGCTCGGTGGAGCTCTGCAGCCCGGAGAGGAGCGGCATCGAGCCACCCGACGGCGGTGCCGAATCAGGCTGGATGTTGAAGTCGAGGGCCGGGGAGCCCGTCGAGGCACCACCATTGTCGTAGGCGGTCGCGTTGTTGGTCGCGGGATCGCCGATCGCGCCACCGCCGGTGAAGGTGTAGCCCCACGTCCAGGTGTTGGCCGGGCCGACGCTCGAATCGCTGCCGCCCGGGCCCCATGCGCCACCTGCGCCGAGCGACGGGAAGTCGACGCGGTTCATGCCGGCGCCGGGATCGGTTGCCGTGACGGTCGCGGTCGCGACGATGCTGGCCTCGAGGGGCGCTGCCGGGTTGTACCAGAGGGTCGAGGTCGATGCGGGCGAGAACAGGTACTGCGAGTTCTCGGTCCAGTTCGTCCACGACGCGGTCGGCGGGCCGAGGTCGATCGTGTTGCCGTTGGAGCAGGCCGAGGTGCCCGTCGTGTTGAGCGCGACGTCGAAGGAGCGGATGCAGACGTAGTACGTGGCGCCGTTGGCGAGCGTCAGGCCCGAACGGGTGACGGAGGTCCCGGTCAGCGGGGCTGCGTCGGTCCACGTCACGAGCGCCGTGCTCGAGCAGGTCGCGCCCGAGGCGCTCACCGAGACGCAGTACTGGTAGCGCTGCAGGCCGGACGCGACGCCGACTCCGGGGGCCGGGTCGGCGACCGGGCTCCAGTTGGCACTGATCGTCGTGCCGCTGCTCTGGAAGGCGATGTCGGCCGCGACGCCGTCGTTGACGCCGGCGGAGAGCGGCGGCGCGATCGTGTCGACGCGCTGGCCATTGGAGCACGTCGAACCGACCGAGGGATTGCCGGCGATGTCGAAGGCTCGCACGCACGTGACGTAGAGCTGGCCCTCGACGAGCGTGAGCGCGGAGCTCGTCTCCGTCGTCGCGAGTGCGTTGGTCGCCCAATTCTTGACGATCGTGCCGCCGCACGAGGCGCCCGTCGAGATGCAGTACTCCCAGCGCGCGATGCCGGAGCCGCCGGTGTCGCCGCCGCCGGTCCAGTTGGCCGAGAGGGCGGTGAGTGACTGCACCCACGTGATGTCCGCCGCGAGGCCATCGTTGACCCCGGTCGGGTTGACGGGGGCGGTGGCATCGACGGTCTGGCCGTTGGAGCAGAGCGGGGCGCCGACGTTGCCGGCCGTGTCGGTCGCGCGCACGCAGGAGTAGTAGACCTGGCCGTCGACGAGGGCGAGGGCGCCGCTCGTCTGGGTGAGCGCGAGGCCATTGCCGGTCCAGCCCTGGACGACGGTGCCGGCGCAGCCGGTGGCCGTCGACAGGCAGTACTCGTACGTGCCGATCCCGTTGCCGTCAGCCGCAGCGGTCCAGTTGCTCGAGAGCGAGGTCAGGCTCGTCGTCCAGGCCACGTCGCCGGGGCCGGCGCCATCGTTGGATGCGGAGCCGCCGGGCCACGTCGGGGCGACGCCGTCCACCTTCACGCCGTCGGAGCAGCGCGAACCGCCGGTCATGTTGCCGGCCACGTCCTGCGTGCGGATGCAGACGAAGTACGTCGCACCGTCGGCGAGGGTCAGTCCCGAACGCGTGAGCGCGGTGCCCGTCAGCGGGGCGCCATCCGTCCACGGCACCAGGGCCGCGCCGGCGCACGTCGCGCCCGTGGAGCTCGTCGAGATGCAGTACTGGTACTTCTGCAGGCCCGATGCGAATCCGATGCCCGGCGCCGTGTCGGTGACCGCGGGCCACGTCGCGTTGATCGTCGTCAGGTTCGACTGCACGTCGACGTCGGCGGCCGGGCCGTCATCGACCGTGCCGGGAAGCGGCGTCGCGAGCGTGTCCACGCGCTGGCCGTTGGAGCAGCTCGAGCCGACCGAGCCGTTGCCGACGTTGTCGAACGCGCGCACGCAGACCACGTACTGCTCGCCCTCGACCAGTGTCAGTGCGATGTCGCTCGAGGTCGTGGCGGTACCGTTGGTTGCCCAGTTCTTGACGATCGTCCCTGCGCAGTTCGCGCCCGTCGAGATGCAGTACTCCCAGCGCTGGATGCCGGAGATCGCGTCGGCGCCGCCGGTCCAGTTCGCCTGGAGCGCGCTCAGCGACGGGTTCCAGGTGATGTCGACGAACGGTCCGTCGTTGACGGTCGTGGGGTTGGTCGGCGCCGAGACGTCCACCGTCTGGCCGTTGGAGCAGAGCGCGGGGCCGAGGTTGCCCGCAGTGTCCGTCGCGCGCACGCACGAGAAGTAGACCTGGCCGTCCGCGAGGGTGAGGCTGCCGCTCGTCTGCGTGAGGGCAAGGGCGTTGCCCGTCCAGTTCTTGATGACCGTGCCGCCACAGGACGTCGCCGTCGACAGGCAGTACTCGTACTGGCCGATGCCGTTGACGTCGGTTGCCGCGCCCCAGTTGCTCGACAGGGTGGTGGCGCTGCCGGTCCACTGGATGTCGGTCGCCGGGCCGACGCCGTCGCGTGAGGCTGCGGGCGCGCTCGGCGGGATGCCGTCGACCTTCACGCCGTTGGAGCAGGTGAGCAGGATGCCGCCGTTGCCGGCGATATCATACGTGCGCACGCACACGTAGTAGGTGGAGCCATCGACGAGCGCGAGGCCGGTCCGGCTGAGCGTGGTACCGGTCAGCGGTGCGCCGTCGACCCACGTCACGAGCGCGCCCGCGCCGCAATTGCCGCCGCCGGCGGTCGTCGTGATGCAGTATTGGTACTTCTGCAGGCCCGAGGCAATGCCGACGCCCGGGGTCGGATCCGTCACGGCCGACCAGTTGGCGTTGATCGTGGTCGCGTTGTTCTGGAAGCCGATGTCAGCCGCGGTGCCGTCGTTGACCGTGGCGGGGGAGGGGGTCGCGACGGTGTCGACGCGCTGCCCGTCCGAGCATGCCGAGCCCGCGGACTGGTTGCCGATGTTGTCGAACGCGCGGACGCAGACGAATTA
>JAOPYU010000020.1 GCA_025964455.1 Thermoleophilia bacterium
CGCCGGCCGCGCGACGCTTGGGCAAGGTCGGCGGGTTCGGCACCGCGAACTCGATCATCTGCAGCCCCGCCTCGCGGACCCGACACGTCGCGCTCCTGTACCTGCTGCCGTCGGACTTCGCCACGTCCGAGTCCGGACACGGCGATCGCTATGCCGAGGTGCTCCCCCAGCTGCGCCAGGCCATGTTCGACGTGGCGGCCGTGATCGACACACGCGCCGGACAGCTCGCGCCGGGCTCCCGACGCCGAACGCGCGTGCTCTGCGAGGACGACGGCCAGCCGCGCGTCGAGCGCATCGTGCTTCCGCACACGGCTGCGGAGTACCTGAGCTCCTCGGGCGGATTCACGCTCATGATGGACGACCTCGAGGCGCTCGGACACCTGCCGGAGTACGCCGGCTACTACAAGTCACATTCCGCGTCGCTGCGGCGCGTGCTCGGCTACTACGACGGCGAGTTCGAGCCGGGATTCGCCGGCCAGGGCACCCTGTTCCGCCGCTCCTCGCTGCTCAAGCAGGGCATGCGCGCGAGCGACCCGCTGATCGGGCGCACCACGCGCAACATCAACAACAACCCGCCGTCGGGTTCGTTCGCGGTCCAGTACGGCACGCGCTTCGACGGCATCCCCGACGCGCCGCTCTACACGAGCATGCTGCACGAGCTCTCACACACGATGGGCGCTGTCCAGGACGAGCCGGCGACCTCCTCCGACGCGGGCCACTGCGTGGATGGTCTCGATGTCATGTGCTACTTCGATTCCCCGTCGAGCACGTACGTCGAGACCGCGTGTCCCGACGCTGCGGCGCCGCGCACCCCCGAGGACGAGCTCTTCGACTGCAACGGTGACACCTACTTCCACCCGGCCCCGGCTGCTGGCACGCCGCTCGCCGCGGCGACGACGTGGCACCTCGGCCTGCCGGCCAACGAGACGCTGTCCACGGACACGACCGGCACCCCGGCCCCCGGAGCGGTCACCGGACTGAGTGCCGGCGGGACCGGCACGCGCATCACGCTGCGATGGGGAGCGGTCGCCGGCGCCTCCGGCTATGAGGTGGCGTACCGAGCCCCGGGAGCAGCATGGTCGTACCTCGCGGCGACGAGCCCGAGCGCAGCCCCGTCGCTCAAGCCCGGCACGGCATACGAGTTCGCGGTCGGTGCGTTCAACTCGGCGTTGGCGCTCGGACCCCGTGCGACGGCCACGCGCACGACCGGCCTCGACACCTCGCCGCCGAACCTCCCGTCGGGCCTCAACGTCGCGTCCAAGGCCCGGACCAGCGCCCGCCTCAAGTTCGTCCTGTCGGCCGACAACGTGCGGGTCACCCGCTACGTGGTCGAGCGCCTGGTCGGGCGCCGCTGGGTGACGCACTCCACCGTGCCGGCGCCGGCGGCGCGCATCGCGGTGGCCGGCGACGTGGTCACGACGCCGTCGATCCTGCGATTCAAGGCAGGGACCGCGTACCGCCTGCGCCTGCGCGCACAGGATGCGCGCGGCAACCGCTCAGCGCCCTCGCGGGTCGTGCTGCTCGTCACCCGCCGCTGAGCCCGCGGGTCGGTTCAGGGCCGAGCCGCACGGGTATGCGATTCGAGGGGTCGTCGCAGCTGCGCGACCCGATCGACGCAGACCCGGAGGATCGACCACGTGAAGCCCCAGAGCGAGGTTCGTGCGAGCTGGTACGCCACCCGCACCATCCCCATGCCCGACAGCGACGAGCGCGGGGTGGAATCGATCCTCGTCTGGATCGAGCACCGCCGCGAGGACGGCGCGTGGGCGGTCGGCCGCGCCTCGGACCTCACGCAGCGCGAGCACTCGGCGCCCCGCGAGCATGACTACGTGTTCACCGGCTTCGACATCGACGACGCGATCGATGCCGCCAACGGCGCGCTCGAGGACGACGTCGTCGCCTCCGAGGCCGACGGCATCGCCTCCGAGGTGCAGCCCTTCCTGAGGCGGGACCTCGAGAGCCCGCTCAACGAGTGGTTCTGGGGCCGGCGAACCAGCTGATGCGCGACGGCGCCCCGGCGCAGTCCACCCGAGCTCGCGTCCGTCCGTTCGGCGCGAGCCAGCCCACCCACGTGGTCGTCGCCGCGGGTATCGTCGAGCGCGCCGCGAGTTATGCATCCACATACGGCACGCGCTTCCTGGTCGTCACCGGTGAGGCGCACGTGCGTGCCAGCGGCGTGCTCGAACGCATGCTCGCCGACTTCCATGGCGCTGGGCTCGAGGTGGAACTGCTCGAAGGAGTCGGTCCGAATCCCACGGTCGCGGTGGTCGACGCGGGTGCGGCGCTGTGTCGTGCGCGCCGGATCGACGCGATCGTTGCCCTCGGCGGTGGGAGCGTGGTCGACGCGGCGAAGGCGATCGCGACGAGCGCCGCGGCGCCCGAGCACCTGAGCTTCACCACCTACCTCTCGGGGCTGCGCTCGCCCGACCTGGTCGTGGCAGCGGCGCTGCCCGTAGTGGCGATCCCGACGCTGCCGGGCTCGGGCAGCGAGACCAACGGGACGAGCGTCATCACCGACGACGATTCCGGCCGCAAGCTGAGCGCCCACTCCGAGCTCGCGGCGCCGCGGGTCGCGCTGCTCGATCCGGAGCTGCCGCTGGGTGCGCCGGGGTCACTGCTCGCTCCCGGCTTCGCGGACGCGGCCTGCCATGCGCTCGAGGCCGCGCTCGCGGATTCCGCGACGGTCGCCTCCGACGCGCTCGCCGAGCAGGCGCTGCGCATGCTCCTGCGGCTCGGCCGGCTCCCCGTGGACAGCGCCACGATGACACGCGACGAGCACGCGACGGCCCTGACCCAGGCGTGGTGGGCGACCAATCTCGCGGGTCAGGCGTTGTCGCTGTCGGGGAGCCTGCTGACCCATCCGCTGGCCCACCCGATCTCGGCGAGGCTCGACGTACGCCATGGCGAGGCGGTTGCGGCACTCGAGCCGGCAGTGATCGCAACGTTCGCACCGCAGCTTGCGGCCCAGGGCTCGATCCAGAAGGTGGGGCGCTGGCTCGATGTCCGGGGAGCGTCGGACGGGGACGCCGCCGTGCGCGGGGTGCTCCTGCGCCTGCAGTGGTACCTCGTGACGCTTGGCGTGCGCGCGGGCGTCGCCGCGCTCGGGCTTGTGGAGGACGAGGCGGTCAGCCTCGTCGTGCGCGACGCGCGGGCATCCGGTTCACGTGGCCTGCGCAGCATCGGCGGCTCCGAACCGTCGCCCGACCTGCTCTTCGCGACCCTCGACCTCGCGCGCCGCTGCCCGCCCGACACGCCGGTGCGCCAGCTGCTCGACGTGCGCGACGAGCTTCGCGGGTCTGGCCCGACCGGCCCGGCATAGCAACGGTCCCGCCGGCTGCTGCCGACGGGACCGCGTGGTGCAGTGCCTGGTTCGCATCGATGGCGGCGGGGAGGCGCCTGCCATCGAAGGCTCAGTGTCCGTACTCGCCGACCGCATGCTCGTGGTCGGGCTGCGGATCGCCGATCGCGGGGCGGACGAAGCCGTAGTACTCCATCATCGCCAGGCTCCGGCGCCAGCCGCAGAAGAAGCAGACGTAGGCGCGGTTGGGATCGGGCTCCGAGAGCATCTCGGCTTCGATCTCCATCTCGCAGTGCGGGCAGAGCCATCGAAGCGGCATGCCCTGCTGGATCACCTTGAAGCTCATCTGATCAGTCCTTGGGGAGTGGGGGAAGCTGGGGCTCCGGCTCGATGTGGGGAGCGGCCGGGGCGACACATCGAACGTACGACGGCTTCTGCGGTTTGACAAGACCAACTTGGCAATTCGCAAGAATGGCGTCACAGCGTCGGTGCAGGCTCGACGCCGCCACGAGCCGCCCTCCGTACGCCCTCCCACGTGCGCATGCGATGCATTCATGCATTCCTGATCTATTGCGCCAGCATCCTTACGATCTTGCATTTAAGCGTTTGCGTGTTTGTGCCGATACCCAGTTGGCGAACCCAAGGGTGGAGTTCGCGGATGACACAAATGGCGTTCGCCCAGGGTGGGGCGCACGCGGCATGGAAACCAGCGAGCGCGGACAGCACACCGGCGTCCTCAGGCACAGGGCCGGACCGAACTCGCAACGCACGGAGGACGGTCCCTACCATGGGTCTTCGCATCAACAACAACGTCGAGTCGTTCAATGCGCACCGCAACCTGTCGACGACGGCGAACCGGTTGTCCAAGTCGATGGAGAAGCTCTCGTCGGGCCTGCGCATCAACCGCGCGGCCGACGACGCTGCGGGGCTCGGCATCTCCGAGCGCATGCGCGGACAGATCGGCGGCCTCGGCCAGGCACAGCGCAACGCGCAGGACGGCATGAGCCTCGCCGCCACGGCCGAGGGCTCCATGCAGGAGATCCACTCGATCCTGCACCGGGTCCGCGAGCTCGGCGTCCAGTACCAGAACGGCACCAACGGTCCCGAGGCGCTCTTCGCCATCACGAGCGAGGTGACGCAGCTGTCGGCCGAGGTCACGCGGATGATCGGCGCCGCCAGCTTCAACGGCATCGCGCTGCTCGGCGGTGGTGCGGCGATCACGATCCAGGTCGGCGCCAACCAGGGCGAGACGACGACCATCTCGCCGGTGGACGTGGCAACCTCGATCGGCACGGCTCTCGCGGACTTCGCGGGCGGCACGCCGGACCTCACCGACATCGACGCCGCGCTCGATGCGGTCTCGGCTGACCGGGCGACGTTCGGCGCCGTGCAGAACCGGCTCGAGTACGCCTCCAATGCGCTCGGCATCGCGCAGGAGAACATGATGGCGGCCGAGAGTCGCATCCGCGACGTCGACATGGCGATGGAGATGACCAATCTCGCGCGCCTGCAGATCCTGCAGGAGAGCGGCATCGCGATGCTCGCGCAGGCCAACCAGACGCAGTCGAGCATCCTCAAGCTGCTCGGCTGACGCCACACGGAATCTCCGACGTCGGGGCGGCGGGCGGCGCGCGAGCGCATCCGGGACCCGCAGCCCCTACGTCGGAGTACTCGTTTTCGCGGGGTTCCGGCTGCGATCCCGGTGCGCGCGTGGGTATGCTCGCGCCATGGCCAGGACCCGCACCACCGTCGGCATCGGATTGTCCGCGCTCGCCAGCTTCGGCGTCGCCGCGTACATGAGTGGGCGACGGGCCGTGCCGAGCTGGAGCGGCACCGTCGCGATGGCCGAACTCGAGGGACCCGCCGAGGTGCTGCGTGACGCCTGGGGCGTGCCGGCCGTCTACGCGGCAAGCGAGCTGGACGCCTACCGCGTGCAGGGTTGGCTGCATGCCACCGACCGCACCTTCCAGCTCGACCTGATGCGGCGCGTCGGCCTCGGCCGGCTCGCAGAACTCGTCGGCGAGCCGGGCCTCGGTTCCGATCGCCTGATGCACGTCCTCGACTGCCCGCGACTGGTCGAGCAGGAGTGGGAGGGACTCGACGCCGAGGTGCAGGCGGTGCTCACCGCCTACTCAGACGGCGTCAACGCGGCGTTCCGCAGCGCCCGACGCAAGCTCCCCGTCGAGCACCGTCTGCTCGGCGCCAAGCCCGAGCCGTGGCTCCCGCAGCACTGCCTCGCGCTCGGCCGCGTGCTCTCGCTCGGCCTGTGCGGCAACTGGGAGAGTGAACTCGCGCGCGGTGAGCTGATCGCCCGGTTCGGCGCGGAGGTCGTCGACGCGATCGAGGCGGGCGAGCACGAGCGTGCATGGCCGGCGCAGATCCACCCGGACGTGCTCGGCGAGCTCGTGTCGGCTGCGCGTGACGCCGCATCCGCCTTCGGCGGGCCGGGCGGCATCGGCTCCAACAACTGGGTCGTCGGTCCGCGCCGCACGCGCAGCGGCGGGGCGATCCTCGCGAACGACCCCCACCTCGACCTGTCGATGCCGAGCGTCTGGTACGAGCAGCGTCTCGAAGGCGGCGACCTCGAGGTGCGCGGCTTCACCTTCCCGGGCGTACCGGGTGTCGTGCTCGGCCACAACGGTCGCGTCGCGTGGGGCTTCACCAACTCGAGCATCGACGTACAGGACTGCTACCTCGAGGAGCTCGACGAGGCAGGCGAGCGCTATCGCGACACCGATGGCGAGTGGCACGCCCTCGAACAGCGCACGGCGCGCATCCACGTGAAGGACGGCGACGACGTGGAGCTGGTCGTGCGCCGGACCCGCCGCGGCCCGATCCTGACCGATGCGGCGACGACCTCGACCCACCTGGACGCGGCGATCTCGCTGCGCTGGGACTCGCTGCGTCCCGGCGGGACCGCGCGCGCCATCTTCGAGCTGAACCGGGCGCGCGACTGGGACGGGTTCCGCCACGCCTGCTCGCACTGGCTGTCGCCGGCGCAGAACGTCGTGTTCGCCGACGCGCTCGGCAACATCGGCTTCCAGCACATGGGCGAGATCCCGATCCGCGCCGAGGGCAACGACGGCAGCATCCCGCGCCGCGGCGACGACCCCGTCGGCGAGTGGACCGGCGCCGTGCCGTGGGAGGAGCAGCCGAGCGCCTTCAACCCGACCTCCGGTCGGATCGTGACCGCGAACGACCGCCTCGTCGGCGACGACTACCCCTACTTCATGAGCCGCGAGTGGATGAACGGCTATCGCGGCGAGCGCATCCGCGGGCTCATCGACGGGATCGAGCACCACGCCGTCGGGGACCAGGTGCGGATCCAGACCGACGTCTTCTCGATACCGGGCACGCGCTTCCGCGACCTGCTCGAGCGGCTGCGGCCGGAGCCCGCGTCGGCGGCGGGCGAGGAGGTGCTGCGGCGCCTGCTCGCATGGGACGGTGAGCTGCGCGCCGACGACGACACGAGCGCGGCGTGGCGACTGACGCTCCGCGCGCTGCAGGATGAGGCATTCGGCTTCCTGGGTGAGCTGCTGCCGCGGTTCCTCGGCTACAGCCGCACGGGCGTGAACGGCTTCTGGTCAATGTTCGGGCGCTCGACGCCGCTGCTGCTCGATTCCATCGACAGCGACGACCAGGCGTTGCTCGATGCGGCGCGCTCGGTCGCGGCGCGGCGCGCGGAC
>JAOPYU010000038.1 GCA_025964455.1 Thermoleophilia bacterium
AGTTGATGAGCGCAGTCAGGAACGCGCCGTAGCGCACCTCGGCGTCGCGGATCCCGAAGCTCAGGTCGGAGAAGTCCGGCTTGCCGATGATCCCGGCGACCAGCTGCAGGATCACGTCGTTGACGAGGGAGGTCACGACGACGTTGAACGCCAGTCCGGCGATGAAGGCGACGGCGAGTTCGATGATGTTGCCGCGCATGACGAAGTCTCGGAACTCGGTGAGCATGGGGTGACCCTACCTGCGTCCGGTGGCCGCGGCACGGTGAGCGGGGACCCCCGGAGGTGCCCCATGCTCACGACCCTCGTCACCACGCTGCTCGTCGCGCTGGTCGCGGCAACGCTCGGTGCCTTCGTAGCTGCGCGCGTCGCGCGCGCGAGCGCGAACTCCCTGCGGGAGCAGTTCACGGCCGTGTCGGTCGACGCGCTCGACGCCAACGGCCACCGCTTCCTGCGCATGGCGCGCGAGCAGCTCGCGCCGGTGTCGAGCAAGCTCGCCGAGGTCGATGCCAAGCTGACGGCGTTCGACCGCGCTCGCGCCGAGAGCGCGGGCCACCTGCACGGGCAGATCCAGGCGCTGCGCGCGAGCGGCGAGCAGCTGCGCGAGGGCACCACGGCGCTCACGCGCGCGCTGCGCCAGCCGCAGGGGCGCGGCCAGTGGGGCGAGCTGCAGCTGCGCCGTGTGGTGGAACTCGCCGGGATGTCCGAGCACACGCGCGACTTCTCGGTGCAGCAGTCCACGGTGACCGACGACGATCGTCGCCTGCGCCCCGACATGGTCGTGCACATGCCCAACGGGCGCTGCGTGGTGATCGACTCCAAGGTGCCGCTCGATGCTTTCCTGAGCGCGATGGAAGCATCCGACGACGAAGCTGCGGCGCCGCACCTGGCGCGCCATGCCGAGCAGGTGCGCACGCACGTGACGCAGCTCGCGCGCAAGGACTACAGCCAGTATCTCGACGGCGCGCTCGCCGACATGGTCGTGCTGTTCCTGCCGGCCGAGCACCTGTTCGCCGCGGCCGTACGAGTGCGCCCGACGATCATCGAGGAGGCGTTCGAGCGCGGCATCGTGATCGCCTCGCCCACGACCTTGCTGACCCTGCTGCACGCAGTGGGCATCGGCTGGAAGGATGAGCGCATCGCCCGCAACGCCGAGGAGATCGCGGCGCTCGGGCGGGAGCTGCACGAACGCATCGCGCTCATGGCCGACAAGTTCGCGCGCGTGGGGCGCGGCCTGGAGACGGCGTCGCGCGCCTATAACGAGGCGATCGGTTCACTCGAGAGTCGCGTGCTGCCGACGACGCGGCGCTTCGAGGCGCTCGACGCCGCCAAGGCGAGCCGGTCGATCCCCGAGATGGAGGGCGTCTCGACGGCACCGCGTGCGATGGCCGCGCCGGAGCTCACGCTCGGGCAGCTGCCGCGCACGGGCTCCGACTACTGATCCTCGTCGAACGCGCGGCGCTCGGCCTTCTCCTCGTGGCGGCCGGGCATCTTCTCGTAGTACGCCTCGTCCACCGGGATGGCGTTGGCGCGCTGTGAGCGGTCGATCCACGCGCCACCGACGCCGTTGTCGCGCTCGGTGTGCTGGGCCTCGGCAGCGTGGACCGGGTCGCGCCGGCGCTGACCGTCCGGGCCGACCGTGATCAGCTCGTCGACCTGCTCGGCGACGGTGCGGGGCGTCTCGATGCCGTGTCGCCCCTTCTGGCGGTTCACGTGCGTGCGCGCGTCGCGCATGCCATTCTGGGTGCGGGCATTCTCGTCCGGATCCTCGTGCACGGATCGTGCCTTTCTCTAGTGGGCTCTCACTACCGGTTCCCGATCACGCGCCCGCTAACATCGAAGCGTGGTCGAACCTCCCCCACCTGTGAAGTCGAGCTGGCCTGCGATGCTCGCCGCGCTCGCCCTCATCTGGGGCTCCAGCTTCCTGCTGATCAAGGTAGGCCTGCGCAGCTTCGAGCCGTTCCAGCTGTCGCTCGGACGGATCGGCTCGGGCGCGATCACGCTCTGCGCATTGCTGCTGATCACCCGCGACCGCCTGCCGCGCGGCTGGCGCATCTGGATGCACGCCGGCATCGTCGGGCTGTTCATGAACGTGATCCCCTTCACGCTGTTCGGGTGGGGCGAGACGCACCTGGGCTCGATCGAGGCGGGCATCTGGAACGCGACGACGCCGCTGTTCACGCTGCTGGTGCTGCTGTTCATCGTGCGCGACGAGCCGATCCGGCGCCTGACGATGGTCGGGCTGCTGGTCGGATTCGTGGGCGTGGTGTTCGTGCTGGCGCCGTGGGAAGGGCTCGCGGGCGGCGCGAGCAGCGGGCACCTCGCGTTCGCGCTCGGCGCGGCGTGTTACGGCCTCGGCACGCCGTACATGCGGCGCGTGTTCGGCGCGCGCGTCGAGAGCGTGGTCGCGTTGTCAGCCGCGCAGCTGATCTGCGGCACGGCGCTGCTGATCCCGATCACCCTCGTGGTCGATGGCGTGCCGTCGGGCTCGCTGCGCCTGGACGCCGTGCTCGCCGTGCTTACCCTCGGCGCGATCGGTACGGGCATCGCCTACGTGCTCTTCACGACGATCATCCGAGCGGCGGGGCCGGCGATCGCGGCGAGCGTGACGTACCTGCAGCCGATCGTCTCCACCACGCTGGGCGCGCTCGTGCTGCACGAGACGATCGGCTGGAACGATCCGGTGGGCGCGGCGATCATCCTGGTGGGCGTGGCGATCACCGCGATCGCATCGAGCCGCAAGCCTGCCGTCGTCGACCCGGGCTGACGCGCCCGGCTACTTGCCGCGGAGCGTGGCGAGCAGCACCTGGAAGTGGTTGAGCCCGACGTGGTCGTCGACCGCGAGCTGCGCTGCCATGGCGTTGTCG
>JAOPYU010000044.1 GCA_025964455.1 Thermoleophilia bacterium
CCCGCCGAGCTCGGCGGCAAGTTGCGGGCCCGCGGCGCGCAGCAGCTCCAGGTCACCGGGATGCGCGAGCACCTGCATGGAGCCGCGCTGGAACGCCTTGCGCATCGCGCCGCGGCAGGCCTCCACGACGAGCGTCTCGTCCAGCTCGATCGAGGCGTTGACGATGCGCTTGGCGATGGCCATCGCGAGCTGCACGATGTCGGCCTCGTTCTCGTCCAGGACGCGCTCGCGCTCCTGCATGACGTGGACGCCGATCTTCTCACACGTGGCGACGAGCCCGGCGGTCTCCGCATCGGCCTCGGCCACGCCCTTGGCATACCCCTCGGCGAATCCCTGACGAAGTGCGGTCGCGCGCTCCTGCTCGACGACCTGTCGGGCCTGGGCGAGCATCGTGCGTGCGGTGGCGCGGGCCTCGGCGACGACGCGTCGAGCCTCCTCCGCCGGATCCAGCGGCGCAGGCGCCTGTGCGATCGGAGCGCCGTGCGAGACGGGGCGGACGCGATCGATCTGCGGGAAGACGGGTGCCTCGACCATCACGGTGGAGACGCGCGCGCCGCGGTCGACGACCCGCGCCTCCTCGGAGAGCTCGGCCTGCTGCGGGTCGGGCATGAGCGCGCCGCGGCTCGGGAAGGACGTGGCGTCGAAGGTGCGGCGCATGGAGCGCTGGCGTGAGGATTCGGCGGCGTCGTGGCCACCGTAGGCGTGCTCGGAGAATGCCATGCGCTAGGAGACCAGCTCGTCGTCGCCGCCGCCACGTGCGATGACGATCTTGCCTGCCTCTTCGAGGCGACGGACGATGCCGACGATCTTCTGCTGCGCTTCCTCGATCGAGCGACGTCGCTGCGGCCCCATGTAGGTCATGTCCTCGCGCATCATCGATGCGGCGCGCTGGGACATGTTGGCGAAGATCTTCTCCTGGACCTCCTCGCTCGTGCCCTTGAGCGCGAGCGCGACTTCCTTGGCTTCGACTTCCTTGATGAGCTGCTGGATCGAGCGGTCGTCGAGCAGGAGCAGGTCCTCGAAGACGAACATGAGCTTGCGGACTTCCTCGGCGAGCTCCGGGCTCGTCTCGTCGAGCGATTCGAGGATGTGGCGCTCGGTGGTGCGGTCGACGAGGTTGAGCATCTCCACGAGCGAGCGGACGCCGCCGGCCGTGGTGAAGTCCTGGTTGATGATCGAGCTGAGCTTGCGCTCCATGACCTGCTCGACCTGGCGGATGACCTCCGGCTGGGTGCGGTCCATGACGGCGATGCGCATGGCGACCTCCGCCTGCATGCGCTCGGGCAGCCCGATCAGGATCGCCGAGGCGACCTCGCTCGGCAGGTAGGCGAGGATCAGCGCGATCGTCTGCGGGTGCTCGTGCTGGATGAAGTTCGTGATCTGGGCCGGATCGGTGCGGCGCAGGAACTCGAACGGTGCGACCTGCACGAAGCTCGACAGGCGACCGATGATCTCGAGCGCCTTGGTGTCACCGAGTGCGCGCTCGAGCACGTCGCGGGCGTACTCGAGGCCACCTTCGGCGATGTAGTCCTGGGCGAGGTGGGAGTGGTAGAACTCCTCCATGACCTCGTCGCGCTCGTAACTCTCGACGCCGTTGAGGGAGGCGATCTCGAGCACGAGCTCGTCCTGCTCATCCTGGCGCAGGTGCTTGAAGATCTCTGCCGCGCGCTCGGGTCCGAGCGAGATGGCGAGGATGGCGGCCTTGCGCTTGCCGCTCAGCAGGGCGGTGCCCTGCAGCATCGCGGGTGGGTTCGGTGACGTCATCGGTCAGCCCGCCTTTCGATGGAGACCGGCGTAGCCGGGATCGTCCTGGTGCATCCAGCGTCGCAGCTCGTTGGCGACGTCCTGCGGCTTGGCGGCTGCGATGCCCTCCACCTTCTTCTGGACCTCGAGGCGACCACGGCGCTCCGCGCTCGGCTCGTTGGCGGCGAGTGCCGCCTCGAGCTCGGCGATCGGGATCGGCGTGAAGTCGCGCTCGAGCAGGAGCAGGTCGTCTGCCGGGGCGAGCAACTCGGCGGTGCGCTGGGTGAGCGAGCGGCGCAGGACGAAGGCGAGGCCGATCAGGCCGAGGCCCAGGAGCCCCCACTTCACGTAGCCCATGATGGCGGAGACGTTGCGTGCGGAGGCGGCGGCCTTCGCGGGGACGGCCGCTGCGATCGGTGCCTGGTTGAAGGCGAGCGAGTCGGCGGAGTTGCCGCCCATCCATGCCTGCACGACGTCCTTCACGGCGTTCGCGGAATCGGCATCGACGTCGTCGTCGACCACGACGCCCAGGCGGTTGAGCTTGACCGTGCCGGGCGCGACACCGATCTTCTCGGCCACCTTGTTGTTGGCGTAGATGGTCTGGCGATCGTCCTTGACGTAGTTGTCGCCGTCGTCGGAATCGGTCGTATCGGTCGGGGTGGTCGTGCGGTTGTCGGTGTCGACGCCGGCGCCCGTGTTCGAGCCGACCCCGGCGACGCCCTCGGTGCCCGTGTCAGCCGAGCCGTTGAGGAGCTCACGCTTGACGTTCTCCGACTCGACGAGCTGGGTGCCGTCCTCACCGGCCGGGTCCGTGTGGATGACCTCGCGCTGGATCTGGTCCATGTCGAGTGACACGTTGCTCGTGATGACCGCGTTGCCGACGCCGACGATCTTCTCGATCTGGCTCAGCAGGTCACGCTCGATCTTGGCGTTGACGCGGGCCTCGGCGTCGAGCTTGGACATCGAGGCGAGCTGCGCGTCCATGTCCGAGGATCCGGCGCGGACCTGGCCGGTCTCATCGGTGATCGTGACGTTCGCCTTCTTGAGGCCGTTCTTGCTGAAGGCGGCGGCGACCATCTCCTGCATGCCCTGGTAGGTCTTCTTGGGCAGCTCGGAGCCGCCGGTGTTGAGGGCGACCGATGCGCTCGCGGAGCGGGCCTCGTCGGAGAAGAGCGTCGCCTCCGGGAGCGAGACATCGACGCTGGCGCTCGTGACGCCGTCGATGCCCTCGAGCATGTTGGCGGTCTGGTTCTCCTCGCACGTCTCCAGCTTGAGGGCGTGCTGTGCGCTCGTCTCGGCGATCATGCCGCCACCCTCGGTGACTGCCTTGGAACACGTGGCGCGGCTCGACTTGGCGGCGATGCCGAGCGCGACGAGGGCGTTGGCTGCCTTGGGTTGGCTGACGTCGGGCACCTCGATGCTCGCGCGGTCGGCGGTGAGGCGGTGGTCGATGCCGGCTTCGTCGAGCGCGGTCTCGGCCTGGCCGAGCTTGTCGGCGGTGAGGTTGCTGGCGACCGGCACCCACTCGGTGGCAGTGGCGGCGCGGAGCACGAAGAACATGACGAGCATGGTGACGGCGATCACGCCGACGATGGCGAACTGCGCACGCGACGGCAGTGCCGTCCATGAGCCTCGCATCCTGGTGAGCTGCTGCTGCATCAGTGGTGTCCTCGTCCGGGTCGATCCTCCGCGCAGTCCGTTGCCCTGATCCCCGTGCATTCCGTGCACAGGGCGCTACCTCGGCGCTTTCGGCAGCTCCTCCCGGTTCCTTGACCTCACCGAGCAACCCAACCGATCTGCAACCGCCCTCCCCGTCGCCTCGCACTTTTTGGTTGTACAACGACAGAAGATTGCGCGGCGATGTCGGGCGCAGGCCTTAGAACCGTTCCAGCGACATCAAATCCACACCCGCACGCGCCGCGGCGGCGTAGAGGAAATCCCAGATCGCGGTGACGAGCGCCTGCCTCCGAAGAGTGAGATCTGCGGCATCGATCCGCAGTCGCACGTACCCGAGATGGTCCAGCAACCGGTCCCGCGTCTGGTCATCGATTCGATTCGGGGGACGCAGGTGGGGGGGCGCATCCACTTCGATGCACGCCTTGATGCTGCTCCAGAGGGCGTCCACGCGGAACGACACACCGTGGACACGCACCCACTGGTTCAGTTTCGCTCGCGGGACTCCCATGGCGATCAGCAGTTCAAGGAAGCGCCGCTCGGCGTCACTGGCGGTGACGGCTCCACCCGCCTCGTACAACTCCACCCCCTCGCGTACTGCCACGAGACCGTGGCGCCGAGAACTCACCTCGATCCGCTCGTGAAGGAGCGCGAGGTCGAGCTGACCCTTGAACGCGGCTTCATGACACGCATTGACCACATGCCACTTGTTGCGGGTCTCGGTGCCGAGTTCCAGGATGGCCCGCTCGATCGTCGTCGTCGGGAGCCCGGAAGCGGCATACCGGATCGGTTCACCAGCGAACGTCGTGCTCTGAATGATGTCGCGAGACGTCGACGGCGGCACATGCGTCCCCGTGATCACGCGAACCTTCGGGGCGACGCCCCGAACGTGGATCCCGTCGAGGCTGAGCGCGAGCGCGCCCGTGACCGCCGCGTCGCGACCGACGCTCAGCACCGGTTCCCAGGCCTGATCCGCTACTGCGCTCGGTGGAGCGCCTATCAGGAACACGTGTGGACGTCGACGCACGAACAGCCCCAGTTCGCGACGCGACCGGATGTATCCGGGGGTCGCCCCCAGTTCGACCAACTGGTCATCTCGGATGAAGCCGCCCTGGTGCGCGGCGCGGTCTCGAGCGAGCCGGTCCAGATCGGGCGGAAAGGTTCGACGTGACATGTACCAATGGTTCACGACCGTAGATCACGCAATGCGCGCCGACTGGAACATGTGCGTCACGAGATGCCGCCAGGTCGCCACGCATGAATCTGTTGTTGTGCAACAAAAAGTGCGAGGCGACCAGGGAAGCCCCGATCGCCTCGCAATAATTTGTTGTTGTACAACCAAAAAGTGCGAGGCGACCGGGGGGTCACATCTGCATGCGGAGGATTTCCTGGTAGGCCTCGATGACCTTGTTGCGGACCTGCGTGGCCATCTGGAGGCTGACGTTCGCCTGCTCGATGCGGAGCATGGACTGGGCGACGTCGTCGACGTTGCCGGTGGCCATGTCCTGGCTGGCCGAGGAGGCGTCGACCTGCTGGGCGTTGAGCGAGGTGAGCTTGTCCTTGAGCACGGCGCTGAAGCTGCCGGCGCCGGTCGTCTGCTCGGCGCCCGCGACTGCTGTGCCCGCGCCGCGCACGGCGCCACCGTCGAGCAGCTCCATGGGGAGCGAGATACCTGCGTTGATGCCACCGAGGGGAGCCATGGGTCAGGTCACCTGAGGATGTCCAGCGCCTTGAGCGCCATGTTCTTGGCGGCGTTCATCGCCGTCACGTTCGCCTCGTAGGCGCGGGTGGCCGTCATCATGTCGACCATCTCCGTGACGGGATTCACGTTCGGATAGTGGACGTAGCCGTTCTCGTCGGCGTCCGGGTGCTGCGGGTCGTACGCGCTGCGCAGCGCCGAGGGATCCTCGACGATCGCGACCGGCTCCACGCCCTGCAGCGGTGCGTCGCTCGCGCGATCGCTCCGGGATGCGCTGGTCGACGCGCCGACGTCCGCGCTGCGGAACACGACCTCGTGGCGGCGGTAGGGCTGGCCGTCCGCGCCACGCGTCGAGTTCGCATTCGCGAGGTTCTGCGCGATGACGTCCATGCGGAGGCGCTCGGCGGCGAGGCCGCTGGCCGAGACGTGCATGCTGTCGAACATCCCCATCGGCTACCTCACCCCCTTCTCAGCGCCTACCGGCGTCCGTCGGAAATCACGTACTTGAGTGTGTCGAGCCGCTTCTGCGTGATCTGCACGAGTGCGTTGTAGCGGATGTTGTTCTCCGCCAGGAACGCCATCTCCTGATCCACGTCCACGCTGTTGCCGTCGGCTCGGACCGAGACGGCGTCGTCGGTCGTCACGCTCGGCTGCAGCTCGTCGATCTGGGACTTGTCGCCGGAGCGAGCAGCCTCGACCGCCTTCTTGAGCGCCCCGTCGAACTCCACGTCCAGCCGCTTGTAGCCGGGCGTGTTGACGTTCGCGAGGTTG
Source organism: Thermoleophilia bacterium (assembly GCA_025964455.1). The sequence continues at coordinate 5,888 of JAOPYU010000044.1, forward strand.
TTCGCGAGCACTTCCTGACGCTTGCCCGCCGCGCCGAGCGCGAGGTCAAGGCTCTGGAATGTGACGTCGAACAGCTCCATGATCTACATCGCTTCCTTCATCTGGCCGCCCTCGGGCATGAACGCATCGCTCTCGGCGAACAGCCGGCGAAGGCTCTCCACCACGCGGGGCAGGTCCTTGCGCGGGATGCGGAACTCCGCGAGCGCCGTCTCGTCCGGCTCGGGCTGGTCGGCTGCGACCAGCTTGCCGACGCCGAGGTCGACGACCATCCAGTCGGCGAGGTGCGCCACCTGGGCCAGGCCCGCCTGGAGCGTGGCGCTCGACGGGTCGTGGTGGCAGCGGATCGCCTCGCAGTGCGTCGCCGGGAAGCTCCAGGCCTCCGCGACGTGCGCACCGAGCTCGGCGTGCGAGAAGCCCATGACCTCGAACTCGGCGTCCTCGTACGTGATGCCGCGGTCCTGCGCCATCGAGAGCGCCTCGAGGAACTCGTCCTTGCGGTACACCGACAGGATGATCATGCCGAGGTCGTGCAGGAGGCCGGCGACGAACGCCTTCTCCGGGTGGATGTTGCCACGCTTGCGCGCCAGCGCACGGGCAGCGACGCCGACCCCGAGGCTGTGCGACCAGATCTCGTGGCGCACCTCGCTCAGCTCGTCGTCGCTCTGGAAGAGCAGGTTCATCGTCGTCGCGGTGATCGCGAGCGACTTGATCGTCGAGAAGCCGAGCAGCACGATGGCCTCGGGAAGCGTCTCGATGCGCCGCGCATACCCGTAGTACGCGCTGTTGGCGAGCTTGAGCAGCATGGCGACCAGCGACTGGTCGGCGCTGATGAGCCCCGTCAGGTCGTTGACCGACGTGTCCGCGTTGTCGCACGCCTCGATCACGGCCGGGAGCGTCTCGCTCATGCTCATCGGCAGGTCTCGGACCTCTTCCACCAGCTTGGAGATGGTCGGATGCATGGTGCTGGTCGCTCCTTCGATGTGATCGGACATGCGGTGCATTCCCCCCTACCAACGCACAGGGGCGACGTCCCGCGTCGGCTGCTGCCGTGCGGTCCATCGCCCTCCGTGGCTGGAAATCTCGTGCCAGGTCGCGGGGCTGGTGGCCTCGCTCCTGGCGGCCCGCATCCAGCGGACCACTTCGGCCATCGGCGTCGGTGGAGTGACGCTTGAGCCCGCTTGATCGTGCGGCACGAACTGCAAACGCCGGTCCCTCATACGGCCACTCCGGCCGACGGCTCCTGGCCCCGCCTTCAGGCAGCCAGGTCGTCGAGCGCCTCGGGTGCCCGCTCCGGCTCAGCCTCGGCCTCGCCATCCGGCGCGCCCTCGAGCTGCGGACCGAACGCGACGGTCTCGAGCGGCGCCCCAGCGTCCCAGCTGGGCTGCAGGTCACGCACGATCTCGGTCGGTGCCGCTGCGACGCCGCCGGGCGAGAGCGACTCCCAGAACAGCCGGGCGCGGACGGCCCGCGCGTGTGAGGGGGCGTCGGCCGCGGCGTGCTCGAGCATTGCCCACACGCCCTGCATGGCGTCGAGCATGTGCTCGTCGAGCGCACCGTCCAGGTGGGACAGGATGTCCACCTTCTGGCGCGCTCGCGCGTCGGCTGCATGGTCGTCGAAGGCGTCGCGTCCGGAATCCATGCTGCCCCATCGGCACGAGCGCACGGATTCCTGACCCCGACTCTCGCAACGCGCGCAACTCGACGCGTTTCCCCGATCTACCTGCGCTAGGATGGGTCGGTGCGCCAGATCGGCATCGACAACATCGAACCCGGGATGGTCACGGCCCGCCACGTGTATCCCCCCGGCGAGGCTGGCGGCATCCCGCTCCTCGCCGCCGACGTGGTGATCAGCGAGTCGATCCTGCAGCGCCTCAAGAAGTCCGGGATCGGCGTGCTCGTGATCGACGACGAGTTCTCCCAGGGCATCGAGCAGGTCCCGCCGATCAGCGAGGACACGCGCCGCCAGGCGATCGGCGTGCTCAAGGATGCGTTCGGCACGATGGGCAAGGGCGACGATGCCCGCATCGCTCCCGAGCAGCTGCAGGAGGTCGAGGGGGTCATCTCCAAGATCCTCGTGGAGGTCGCCTCCCGTCGCAACCTGCTCGTCTGCCTGAGCGACCTCAACATCTTCGGTGGCGAGCGCATGCAGCGCGCACTCAACGTGTGCGTCGTCGGCACCGCCGTCGCCAAGCACTTCTTCTACGCGCACGGCTGGAAGGACTTCCGCGGCGTGCGCCGCGAAGACGGCGTCGAGGACCGCATGGTCAAGCTCGGCGTCGGCATGCTGCTCCAGGACATCGGGACGATGGCAGTGCCCGACGCGATCCGCGACAAGCGCGGGATCCTCACCGCCGAGGAGCGAGCGATCATGCAGCAGCATCCGCTGCTCGGTCTCGAGCTGCTCGAGGGCAGCGAGCTGTCCCCGCTCATCAAGGTCACCATCGCCCAGCACCACGAGCGCTACGATGGATCCGGCTACCCGCGCGGGATGTCGGGTGACGAGCTGCACGACCACGGCCAGATCGCCGCAGTGGCGGAGGCCTACGTCGGACTCTGCGACCAGGAATCCAGCGAGGGCCGTGCCTTCGAGCCGCACGAGGCCTATCGCATCATCATGCAGGCGCGCGGTCGGCTGTTCCGACCCGAGGTCGTGGACGCGTTCGCCGTGGCCGTCGCGCCGTACGGTGCCGGCACGACCGTCGAGCTCAGTGATGGACGCTTCGGGGTGGTCGTCGGCAATCGCCCGGGCGCTCCGCTCGAGCCCGTCGTGCGCGTCACCCATGACCAGGACGGCATGCAGTTCGAGCCGCCCGTGGAGCTCGACCTCGGCAGCGCCAAGGGGCGCACCACCATCGTGCGCGCCACCCGGGGCCTGCCCGGCGATCGCGGGATTGGTCGCCCGCGCACCTGACCTTCTGGTCAGGCGGCCAGGCTCTCGACGTTCATCGAGCCGGTCGAGTCGAAGCCGATCCGGACCATCGAGCGGTCGGCCACGAATCGATGGGTGTAGCCGGGGCCGCTCACCACGGTGCCGGCGTACGCGCGGTCGGCCTCGACGGATGCGCCCTGACCAAGCTGCACCGTCGTCTTGGCGCCCGCCGGGGAACCAACCTCGCGCACGTGCACGCGACCGTGGCTCACGACCGATCCGCCTCGGAACACCGCTTCGTGGTGCTGGGCGATGAGCCCGCCCCACGCGACGAGCCGCGAGTTGAAGATGCCCTTGCCGACGAGCGTGACCGTCCCGGTCGCCTCTGCCTCGCACGCCTGCATGTAGTTGACTGTCAGGTCCGCCGGCTGCTCCGTGGCACGTCGCACGTCCTCGGCGAGCGCACTCACCTCGATGAGGATCTCCTGCAGCTGTTCGGGCGTCAGCGCGATGTTCGCCGCGGTCGAGAGCAGGCGCAGCCAGCGTGCGACCCGCTCGCTGGTGGGCTGGTGCGACGGTCCCGCCTCACGCAGGTCGTCGAGCACGGATGCGATGTCAGGCAGCACGCCGCGGTGGATGCGCTCGAGGACGAGCTGCACCGACAGGCCATGGGAGATGTCCGTGCCGCGCGACGCGCCCTGGTCGCGGAACTGTCGCGCCTGCGCGGCGACGATGCCGAGCGCCTTGGGCAGCTCGAGCACACGGTCGGCTATCGATGCGGCTACGGCACGTTCGCCGCCTGCTCGCAGCGTGCTCGACATGATCGACCCGGTGACGACCATCGAGCCGCCGCTCTCCAGGTGCGCCCGGTCGACATTGCCCTCGACCAGGAGCTCGTCGCGCGCGATGACGCGTCGACCCTCGCCGATGTCACCCTCGATGCGGATGCTGCCGTTGAACTCCACGTCGCCACTGACGGCGTCGACGACCTCGAGCACGAGCTCGTGCCGGACCTCGACGTTGCCTTCCGAATCCACGCGCGGCGAGCCGTCGACGGTGGCGATCGCCATGATGCCCTGCTCGTCCACGGTCACGCCGACGCCCGGACGGATGCGCGCATCCTTGACGGGTGGGATCGCGAGTTCGCGGCCGGTCACGTCACGGCCGGGCATGCCGTCGCGCTTGCGTACGCGGCGCAGCAGCGGCGTCTCCGCCAGCACGCCGACGCGTCGCAGCGCCTCGAAGTCGACCAGCTGCTCCAGGTAGCCACTCCGCCCTTCGAGCGGCTCGGTGCCGGTCGCGACCTGCACCTCTTCGCCACCGGCCTCGAGCGCATCCTGCACGCGGGACTGGTCGATGCCGTGGATCACGCCGGCCGCCTGCAGCTCGGCGCTGGCGCGCGCGAGGTCGGGCTCGGGCGGATCGAGGCGCACTTCGTCGACGGCGATGTTGAGGCGCGCGGTCGCTGGCGCGTCGCGGAGCGTGCGTGCACAGCCGGGCTCCCCCGCCGTGCGCAGCGTCGCCTCCATGCGGTCGCGGCTGATAGCGACGATGTAGCGCATGCGCGGCTGCGTGGTGACCGCCTCGACGCGCAGCGCGGCGTTCGCCGGGACGCGACAGGAGTTGCCGTCCACCGACTCGCCGAACAGGTGCACGCGCACGGCCTGGGGGTCCCATGTGAGCTCGGCGCTGCCGCTCGAGCTCGACCCTGCCGCGATGCGCACGGAGCCACCGACGATCTCGAGCCGTACACCATCGTCGGCGGCGACGCCGGGGTCCTGCTCCTCGATGGGTGGAACTTCGCTCACGGGAGGCGCCTCGGCACCCCCGCCGCAAAACTTGAACAGGTGAACAATCACTCCCCTCCGACGGCCCGGAACACCTGCACCCATGCGGGTTTCCAGCGGGTCCCGAACACGCCCCGAAGAGGTGCTCGCCGACGGCTTCCGGGCGCCCTCGGTTCGATCGTCGGACGACCAGAATCCACCGTATGACGCGGGTTCTTGCATCCGGTCACGTATGCACTGGTGGTAACGCTCCACCCCTCGCGGACCGATACACGGGAAAGTGACCCGGGGAGGGACACATGCGGGACGCATCGTGCCGTACGGAGGACATCATCGCTGCCTTTGAAGACCTGTGCCGCCGACTGGAAGACCGCCGCAGCTCGCTGTGGACGGCCTACCGTGATGCGACATCCGACCTGGTGAGCCGGGACTACGCGGATGTCGAGGGTGAGTGCTGGCACGTCCTCGAGGCAGGACTTGCGGGTGTCGACGCAGAGCGTCGGATGCTCGAACGAGATTTCGAGCAGCGCATCGCGATGCTCGACGACCAGGGAGCCGTGGCCTAGCAGCATGGGTGCCGAGGAGTACGACATCGTCGCGCGAGTGACACGAGCCGGAGCCGGCTCGTCGAGCACCGGTGCGCTCGCCGCACACCTGGCTCGTGCCTGCGGGCACGTGCAGGTCGACGCACGCGTGATCCAGCTCGGCTATCGCTTCCATGCGGAACTCGGCGACGAGATCCCCGCCTTCTTCAACCGGCGCATGTCGACCGGCAGCACCAACATCGGTGTCACGCTCCAGGCGGGCTTCGATCCCGAGGCGGAGGCGCGCGTGCGCGGTCCGTTCACGGGTGAGCAGCAGTCCTGGTCGATCGACCCGTTCGAGGGATGCCGCTCGACGGCCGATGCACGTGCGGTGATCGAGGCCGACGACTACCATGCGTCGGTGTGGCTCGCGCGACTGACGATCGGCTTCGAGCTGTTCGAGGTCCGTGACATCGCCGAGCCGCTCTTCATCGCCAAGCATCCGAACGAGTTCCGCGCCATCGCGGAGGAGCTCGTCGCCCTCGGAGTGGTCCAGGCGCACGCCTGTCCGCTCTGCAGCGACGACGAAGACTCGTAGGGACACGCCCGGCGCGGTTGGACGCGGCGCCGGAAGGGGAACCAACACCATCACATGTGCGGCATCGCCGGATTCAGCTTGGGCGCCCAGTGCGCGATCGACCCGATGCGGGCAACCCGCGTCCTGCTCGCGAGCGTCGCGGAACGCGGCGCGGATGCTGCTGGCTGCGCGTATGAGGATCCGACCGCCGGCCTGGTCGTGAACAAGCAGCCGGGCGGTGCGAGCCGTTTCCTCGAGGTCGTCGAGGTTCCCGCCACGATCCGACAGCTGCTGCTGCACGTGCGCGACTTCACCAAGGGTCGCCCGTCGCTCATGGCCAACAACCATCCCATCCGCCACGGCGACGTGGTCGGGGTCCACAACGGCAAGATCTCCAACGACGACGCCATCTTCACGGCGCTCGGGCGCGAGCGCTTCGAGCCGGGCATGACCGTGGATTCCGAAGCCATCTTCGCGTCGCTCGATGCCGCCGACGGCGACGTCGCGGGCGCCCTCGAGGGCCTCACGGGCTCCCTCGCCACGGGCTGGTTCGACCAGCGACGCCCCGGTTCCATCTTCCTGGCACGCGGCTACGGCCGACCGCTCTGGACGGCCACGACCTCGCGACGCGACGCCGTCATCTGGGCATCCACGCTCGAGGCGCTCGAGATCGTCGAGGACTTCCTGGAGCTGCGGCTGCACAAGCGACCCGTGCGTCCGGGATCCATCCTCGAGGTCGCCGGCGGGAAGATCGTCTCGCGCGATCGGTTCCGCGCCGACACACGCGCGCAGTGGCTCGCCAACCCCGTGGCATCGCCCGAGGAGAAGCGCCTCGCGATGGAGCACCTGGTCGCCTCGCGCGACGAGCTGCGGCTCGAGGACGGCGCCCGCATCGCCTGACGCGGGCGACGTGCCGGTAGGCTCGCGCCGTGCGCGTGCTCCTCGTCACCTACTACTTCCCCCCGGCCGGCGGCGGCGGCGTGCAGCGCGTGCTCGGCTGGTGCCGCCACCTGCCTGACGCAGGCGTGGACGTCATGGTCGTCGCGCCGCGCGAGCCACACTGGATCGACCAGGACACGACGCTCGTGATCCCCGGCGCGACCCAGGTGATCCGAACTGATGATCCCTCCCCCGCCGCCGTGATCCCGCGTGCCGCCCTCGCCGAGGTGACGGGCGTGCGCCGGATGCTGCGTCGGCTCGCGCTCCAGCCGCGCCGGTTCGCCGTGCCCGACATCCACCGGCGTTGGCGCCAGCCCGCCGTCCGCGCCGTACTCGCGGCCGCGCGCGCGAGCGTGGACGAGCGGCCGTTCGATGCCGTGGTCTCCTCCTCCCCGCCCGAGACGACACACCTCATCGGGCGCGACGTCGCAGCTGAGCTCGGCATCCCGTGGATCGCCGACTACCGCGACTCCTGGCTCGACCTGCCGCACCTGCGCACGTCGAGCGCACTCGTGCGGCTCAAGCACCGGCGCAACGTGCGCCTCGCAACGCGGCTGATGGGCGAGGCCGCGGCTGCCGTGACCGTCTCGGAGCCGCTCGCCGAGGACCTGCGCCGGCGGCACCCCGCCCTCGACGTGACGGTCATCGAGAACGGCATCGAGCTCGCGCCCGTGGCGCGGGCCGCGTCGCGCGCCGACGGCTTCCGGGACGTGGGCCGCTTCGTGATCGCCTACACGGGCAACTTCTTCGGTCGCCAGAGCGCGAGCGACTTCCTCGAGGGGCTCGAGTTCGCACTCGCCGCTGAGCCGGAGCTGCGCGACGACCTGCTCGTGCGCTTCGTGGGCGGCATGAAGCCCGCGGAGGACGCGCGCGCCCGCGCCCTCGGCGACTGTGTCGAGCGCGTGGAGTTCCTGCGCCATGACGATGTGCTGGCGCAGCAGCGCGCCGCCGACGTGCTGCTGTTCCACGTCGCCCACGGGCCAGGCAGCCGCGGGGTGTTCACCGGCAAGGTGTTCGAGTACGTGGCGGCGCGGCGCCCCGTGCTCGCCTTCGCGCCCGCTGACAATGTCGGCGTCGAGCTGCTCGAGCGGGCCGGCTCCACGCGCGCGGGCGGCGGCGCGGTCGTCTCCGATCCCGATGACATCGGCGTCTGGAGCGACGCGATCATCGGCGCGTGGCGTGCCTGGGTCGAGGCCGGCGGCCGCGACGGCGCTCGCACGCCTGACATCGAGGTCCCGGACGAGCTCGTGGCATCGCTCGACCGCGCCGACGGTGCACGCCGGCTCGCCGAACTGCTGCAGCGCACGGTCGACTCCGCTCGCTGAGCGATTCCGGAAGACGAAGCGGCCCCGCCAGGTGGCAGGGCCGCATCCGCGTGATCATGTGGTGACCGTCTCGCGACGTGTCACTCGGCAGGTGCGAGCGCACCTTCCTCGAGCTCGATCAGCTCGCCGTCCTCGCCGATGCCGAGGCCGCGCTCCGCGAGGCGCTCGCGGATCAGGAACTGGAACGTCGACCACGCGCCGCGGCGGGCGTCGAACATCCGGTAGACCTGCCACTCGGTGAGCATGTTGAGATCGGTCTTGCGAGCTGCAGCCCAGTCGCTGAACTTCGGCAGGCGGCCGGTGCGGATCGCGAGGAACACGCCCTGGTCGATGGCTCGCTCGAGGCGCTCTTCGCCGACGGCGACGTCGAATCCGGCTTCCTTGAGCGCGTTGTTGAGCGACCCGAAGGTGTGCCAGTAGAGGCTCTTGGACGGCATCGTGCCCTTGCGAGCCTCGATGTCCTTGGCGGTCGGGATGCGACCGAGCTCATCGCCCAGGCGGCGAAGCAGCATGAGCAGCTCGTCGCGGCTGGCGAAGCGGCGCGGCACGAGACCGGCCTTGCGCTTGGCGGCGTTCCAGGAGCCGAAGTGCTCGATCACCGTCTGCGGGTGGACCGTCGTCTCCGGATCGGCCTCGAACTCACGCATGGTGGGCGACTTGCCGATGCGCCGGGCGCACTCGGTCAGCTCGCGCAGGATGTGCTCGTCGCTGTATCGCTTCCGCATCCCGGCCTGGAACTGCTTGAGCCGCTCCGGGTCGATGCTGTCGATTACGCGGTAGATCGTCTTGTTGCGCATGTGCGTCCTTGGCCTCCGGCCGGTCATCGAGTAGTCATCACAAGGGGTGTGATGGTTCGCTGCCGTCGCTGGTGGTCGTCCTGGTCATTGCTGCATGGAAGACGATGCGACGTCATGCAGCAGGACCGACGTATCGGGGTGAATGTGCCACCGCGACAAACTCGTCAAACCTCGGCTTGCATGTGGGAGTTGCGTCAACAACCGTCCTTGCTGCGTCCACGCTAACACGGAGAACGGTTTGCAAGCAATACCGGATTACGAAGTTGGTGGCAAAGTCCTCGATGTGTACTGGATTTCGCGTCATGACGTCGATCGGCCCGTGGTCCGCAGGGCGCGCGGTAGGCTGTCCGGGCCATGACCGTGATCGATCCTCCCCCTCCGCCGCGTCGACGTGGCCTGCCGCTCGCGCTGGCGCGACCGATCGCGGGCGCAGCACGCACGCTCTCTCGTGCGACCGGCCGCGAAGGCGCAGCCATCCCCGGGCGGGTGCTGATGTCGCTCTCGCCGCGTGCACTCGCGACCCTCGCCGCACAGGGCCGACGACGGGGCCGCAGGATCGTGCTCGTCAGCGCCACCAACGGCAAGACGACGATGACCGCCCTCCTCGCCGAGATGCTGGCAGCGCACGGCCTGGACGTGGTGCACAACGTCACGGGGGCCAACCTGCGTTCGGGCATCGCGACGACGCTCCTGGGAGCGGGCCGTCGCGGCGACATCGCGGTGCTCGAGACCGACGAGGCGACGCTGCCGCTCGTCGCTCCCGACCTGCAGCCCGACATGATCGTGCTCGGCAACCTGTTCCGCGACCAGCTCGACCGGTTCGGCGAACTCGAGGTGCTCGCCGATCGCTGGCGCGACACGCTCGCGCAGCTCGACGCCGCCAGCGTCACGATCGTCTACAACGCCGACGACCCGCTCATCGCGGAGCTCGTCGCCGAGCACGTGCTGCGCGCGGAGGCGCTCGGCATCACCGTGCCGACCGTCCCCTTCGGCCTCGACGACGCGAGCGTCGCGCAGCAGGGTCTCCCCCACGCCGCCGACTCGCGCTTCTGCCGCAGGTGCGGGCACCCGCTCGACTACGCGCACTCCTGGGTCGGGCACCTCGGCGAATGGCACTGCCCGAGCTGCCACGCCGAGCGCCCTGTCCCCGCGGTGGCTGCCTCGTCGATCGAGCTCGACGGCCTCGCCGCCACTCGGATGACCATCGAGGTCGGCGACGAGCAGGTCGCGCTCCGCCTGCCGATCCCCGGTCTGTACAACGTCTACAACGCAGTCGGGGCGATCGCCGCGGCCGCCGAGCTCGGCATGCCGCTCGATGCGATGGTGCCCGCCATCGCCGCCGCGGCGCCGGCGTTCGGACGCTTCGAACGCATCAAGGTGCCCACCGGTGGCACGATCACCCTGCTCCTCGTGAAGAACCCCACGGGGCTCAACGAGGTGGTCCGCACGCTCATCTCGAGCGGCGTCGATGTCACCGCGACGCTCTTCGCGCTCAACGACCACATCGCCGACGGGCGTGACACCAGCTGGATCTGGGACGCCGACATCGAGCCGCTGCTCGAGCGAGCCGGGGCGATGGTCGTGACGGGCGAGCGCGCCGAGGAGTTCGCGCTCCGCGCGATCTACGGCGGGCTCGATCCCGCCGGGGTGCTGCTCGAGCCCGACCCCGAGCAGGCGATCTACCGCGTGCTGGAACGGGCCCGCGAATTCACCGAACACGGGCATGCCTACGCGCTCGTGACCTACACCTCGATGCTGCGCATGCGCGCGGTGATCGCCGCCCAGGGCTGGGCCCGCAACTACTGGGCGAACGAGCCCCGGAAGCGAACGCGACGATGAGCGACGCGACCCCGCCCGACGTCCCGCCCTCCTCCCCCGTCTCGGCAGGTGCGCGCCCGCGCATCCGCGTGCTGCACCTGTACGACCAGTACCTGAACATCTACGCCGACCGCGGCAACATCGAGGTGCTGCGCCGGCGTGGTGCCTGGCGCGGCATCGACGTCGAGGTGCAGGGGCTCGCACCCGGCGAGACCTTCACCACGGGCGAGCACGACCTGATCTACGTCGGCGGCGGACAGGACCGCGACCAGCAGATGATCGCTGAGCGCATGTCGGAGGACCTCGGCGACTCGATCAAGGAAGCGGTCCTCGAGGGCACGGCGCTGCTCGCCGTGTGTGGGGGCTACCAGCTGCTCGGGAGCAGCTACCTCGACACCACCGGTGTGCTCCAGCCGGGCGTCGGCCTGTTCGACCTGGCGACCGAAGCGGGCGAGGATCGCCTCATCGGCAACGTCGCCATCACGGCCGAGCTGCCAGCCATCGGGGCACGCGCCGGCACCACCACGACGATCGCCGGATTCGAGAACCATGCGGGCCGGACCCGCCTCGGCGAGAGCGCACGCCCGCTCGGCGCGGTGGTCCATGGCGCCGGCAACGACGGCGAGAGCGGATTCGAGGGATGCCGCCTCCACCACGCGATCGGTACGTACCTGCACGGGCCGCTCCTGCCGCGCAATCCCGACCTCGCCGACTGGCTGCTCGCCGCGGCGCTCGCGCACGCCCACGGCATCGATGCCGCCACGCTCATCGACCAGGTCGGCTCGGTACCAGCGCCGGTCGCGGTGCTCGAGCAGCGGGCACGCGACGCGTCGGTCGGTCGGGCGCGCGCCGAGAAGCGCTAGCGGGCCACGCCTGTCGTCAGGGCGCCCAGAGCGAGCCGAAGTACTGGAAGTCGCCGCCCGGCTGATAGCTGCGCAGGTACCCGCCGATCGGCGGGTGCAGTGGCAGCTTGAGGATCTCGTCGCGGGTGACCCAGCGGATCTCCTGCACCGCCTGGTCCTCGACCTCGGGCTGGCGACCCGTCGTGATCGCAGTCGGTGAGGGCACGTCGACGCGGAACACCACGTGGATCAGGTGCCGGCCGCTCGCGTGGCTCTCCGGGGCGATCGATTCGACGAGCGCACATGGCTCGGCCACCGCGACCTGCGCGCAGTTGAGCTCCTCGCGCAGCTCGCGGGCGAGCGCGACGGTCATCGATTCGCCGGGGTCGACACCCCCGCCCGGCAGCATCCATCGCGGGTGCCCGGGACGGCCCTGACGCACGAGCAGCAGGCGCTGCTCGTGCCAGATCATGCCGCTGACACGGACGCGTGGCTGGCGATGGCCCATGTCAGCCGAACCCGCCGGTGGATCCGAACCCCGCGACGTCGCGCGTCGCATCCGCGAGCTCGGCAACCTCGAGCACCTCGCCCAGCAGCACGGGGGTCAGCACGAGCTGCGCGATGCGATCGCCCGGCGAGACCACGAACGCCTCGCTCGGGTCGGTGTTGTGCAGCACCACCCGCAGCTCGCCACGGTAGCCGGCATCCACCACGCCGGGCCCGTTCACGACGCCGATGCCGTGCCGCGCCGCGAGCCCCGAACGCGGGCACACGAGCCCGGCCCAACCCCGCGGCACCTCCACGGCGATCCCGGTGCCGATCGTCGCGCGTCCGCCGCCCGGCGCGAGCGTCGCGCCCTCGACGGCCACGAGGTCGAGCCCCGCATCGCCGTCATGCGCGCGGACCGGCAGCACGGCGTCGTCGTGCAGGAGCTGCACTCGGAGCTGTGGGCCCGCATCGCTCACGCCTCGACCTCGGCCTGCTCGCCGGGCGTGTCGACGCGGTACTCCGCCACGCGCGGCACCAGCCGCTTGGGCAGGTGCGCACTCGCGTGGATGCCATCTTCCTCGTCGCTGCGAACGACCGGCGCGCCGGCCTCGTACAGCTCGTTGAGCACACCGGCATTCGCGTAGGGCACGAGCAGTTCCACGCGCTCCCAGCGGCTGCTGAACTCGTGCGCGATCCGATCCATGAGCGCGTCCAGGTGCAGTCCCTCGCGCGCCGACACGAGCACGGCGTCGGGGTAGCGTCGCTCGAGGTGCGTTCGCTGCTGCTCGTCGAGGCGGTCCACCTTGTTCAGGGCGAGCACGGTCGGCAGCTCGCCCGCGCCGACCTGCGCGAGCACGTCGCGAACCGCGGTCAGGTGCGTGCGCAGGCGCGCCTCGTCCTGCGACCCGTCGGCGACGAGCACGACGAGGTCGGCGAGGACGGTCTCCTCCAGCGTCGAGGCGAACGCGTCGACCAGCTCGTGCGGCAGGCGCTCGATGAAGCCGACCGTGTCGGTCACCAGGTAGCGGCGCCCCCCGCGCTCGAACGCACGGGTCGTCGGGTCGAGGGTCTCGAACAGCCGGTTCGCCATGCTCACCGTCGACCCGGTGAGTGCGTTGAGGAGCGTCGACTTGCCGGCGTTGGTGTATCCCGCCAGGGCCACCTTCGGGATGATCGACCCTTGCCGCGCGGCCCGCTGCGTCGCGCGTCGCGCCTGCAGCTCCTTGAGCCGCTGGCGCAGGATCGAGATCCGCCTGCGCGCGAGCCGGCGATCCGTCTCCAGCTGCGATTCGCCAGGTCCGCGCGTACCGACGCCGGGGCCTGCGTTGCCGCCGCCGGCGCCGAGGCGCTCCAGGTGGGTCCACATGCCGCGCATGCGCGCCAGGTTGTACTCCAGCTGGGCGAGCTCGACCTGCGTCTTGCCCTCCGCCGTGTGCGCGTGCAGGGCGAAGATGTCGAGGATGACCGCCGTGCGATCCAGGACCCGGCGCTCAAGCCGGTCCTCGAGCGCGCGCTGCTGGCGCGGCGTCAGCGAGTCGTCGATCACGACGAT
>JAOPYU010000015.1 GCA_025964455.1 Thermoleophilia bacterium
CGAGCGGGCGGGGCAGGAGCAGCGGCGGCGGCCTGCGGGGCGGGGCCCGGCATGCCGATGCGCGGGGCGGCTCGCATCTCGTGGTCGTAGCCGTAGCCCTCGGGGCGCTCGGTCCCGACGAGGACCATCGACTGCGGCGTCTGGGCCGCACCGACCAGGCGGGTGTGCGCCTCGGCGATCTCATCCACGTCGGAGGAGTTCACGCGCGCGACGAGCAGGACCTGGTTGGCGGCGGGTGCGATCGCGAGCGCATCGTTGACGGCGAGCACCGGCGGCGCATCGATGACGATGACCTCACTGATCTGCGAGAGGCGATCCAGCATCTGGCGGAGCGCCACGCTCGCGAGCAGCACCGAGGCGTTCGCGTGGCGCGGGCCCGACGCGATGGCGGCGAGGTTCGGCGCAACGAGCGTCAGCGATGCCTCGAGCTCGGCGCCGCGCGTGAGCACCTGGCTCAGGCCGGTCCGGTTCTGGAGCATGGGGAAGACGAGGTCCTGCGTCGGGCGGCGCATGTCGGCGTCGACGAGCACGACGCGGCGGCCGCCGAGTGCGAGCGCGGACGCGAGGTTGGCAGCGACCGAGCTCTTGCCTTCGCCGCTGCGCGCGCTCGTGACGAGGATCACGTGCGCGCCGTCGCCGAAGCGATCGAGCATCACGCGCGAGCCGAGCGCGGCGAAGCTGTCCGCGACGATCGGCTCCGCCATCGACGGGCCGAGCGGGGTCGACTTCGGGGCGCGCGGGGAGTTCGGGACGCGAGCGATCACCGGTGCCGGGAGCGCATCGAGGTCGTCGCCGCGGAGACGGTGGTCGACGCGAGCGGTGAGCAGGGCGACGCCGGAACCGATGAACGCGCCGATCAGCAGGGCGGCGAACATGGTCATCGACTTCTTGGGCCAGACGGCGTCGTTCGGCGCCTGGGCGGCGTTGGAGACGCTGAGCGCGCCGCTCCAGAGCGTGCTCGTGGACTTGGCCTCGCTGAGGGCGACCTCGGCGGCGTTCTTGCGGACCGGGTCGCGGTCGTCGATCGGCTGCTTGCGGAACTCCGCGTTGGCCTTGGCGAGGTCCTCGACGCGCTGCTTGACGATGGCGTCGAGCGGCAGCTTCGCCTTGCCGACGCGCTCGGCGACGAACGCCTTGGCCCATGCATTGGCACGCTCGGCGGCCTCGTCGGCATCGGCGCCACGGGCGATGAAGGCGACGACCGATGCCTCGCCGTAGGCCTGCACGCGCACGGAGCGGCGCAGGTCGTCGGCTGACATGTCGAGGTCCTTGGCGGCGGCTGCGACGATCTCCTCGCTCGTGGCGTTGGCGACGAGCGTGCCGACGTCCTCGCGCGTGATGCCGGACGAGGGCAGCGCGCCACCGGTCGGGTTGGAGTTGCGGTCGGGCACCTGGTAGGTCACGAGCGCCTGGGCCTCGTAGACGGGCTTGGCGACGAACGTGACGTAGCCGTAGGCAGCCATCCCGGCGAGGATGATGATGCTGAGCACCGTCTTCCAGCGACCGAAGACGATGCCGAGCAGCTTGGCGACGTCGAGACTTGAGCGCTCACTCATCCGTGTACTCCCACCACTGCGGTGGCCACCTTCACCATGAGGGCGACCGGGAACAACACCAGCACCGTGCGGTGCAGCCAGACATGGCGCGAACCGAGCGCGCCGAGCATCCAGAAGACGGGCGGGATCAGCAGCGCGAAGCGCGGCATCTGCCAGAGCACCCCGGTGGCGAGCGGCAGCAGCAGGCTCGCGGCGCCGAACAGCGTCCAGCCGCGTACTTCCCAGCGGCGGCCAGCGGCGGTCGCACCGAACCACACGAGCAGGGCGGCGGCGCCGAAGGTGGCGACCAGCTCGATCGCCTGACCGATGCTGTGCTGGACGACCGTCAGCTCGAGCGCTGAACCGATCGCGCGGATCGGCCCGTCGGCGGTGACGTGGCGGTTGAACTCGTCCTGCGCGTGCATGAAGGCGAGCGGATCGCCCGTCTTCGCGTCGAGGAACGCCATGAAGCCGATGACCGCAGCGGGGATCATCGCGCCTGCGGCGAGTGCGGCGGCGACGCTGCGACGGGCGATCGAGCCGCTCCGAAGCTGGGCGACGAGGATGCCGAGCAGCACGATGCCGAGGAAGGCTCCGGGCGGACGCGAGAGTGCGGCGACGGCCGCGAGCACACCGGCGCCGAGCCAGCTGGCCGGGGTGCCGCGGAGCGCGAGCAGCGCACTGCCGGCCACGAGACCGAGCAGGAGCCCCTCCGTCGACGTGACCGAGAACCAGTAGGCGAACGGGGCGAGCGCGAGGTACAGGGCGCCGCGACGGGCGGCATCTCCGCCGACGAACCGCTCACCGAGCATGGCCATGCCGACGAGGCCGACGAGGAAGGCGAGGTTGGTCGCCAGGAAGGCCGTGAGCCACATGGGGATGCCGATTGCTGCGCCACCAGCCATGAGCCCCGGCATGAGCGGGAAGTTGACGGCGTTCTCGAGCGTGTAGCCGTGGAGCGCCACGTCGGCGTAGTGGGGGTAGGTCTCGGCGAAGGCGAACGGTCGCCAGTTCGCCGGGTCCGCGCCCGTGATGCGCAGGGCGAGCTCGACGCCCCATCCGACGCCGGCCACGAGCAGCCGGCTGATGGCGAAGGCGAGGTAGACGGACCGCCACTCGCGCAGGTGGTCGCCGACGCGCGAGGTGCGGCGCTCGGCGCCGGGCTCCTCGGGTGTCTCGAGCACGCGCAGCTGCGCGCCGGGAGCCGGCGCGGGATCGCTGGTGCGGGCGGTGTCGCCGCCGTGGGTCATTCGGTCCTCGGGTCGTGCGTGTGGGCTGCCGGCGCGCGGTGCGGTGCTCGCCTGCAGGCGCATCTCACCCTCGGGCGGGATGCACACCGGGCGCATCGGCATGGCGTGGCTCGAACTTGAACCGCCCCAAGCGCCTTCCGGGGGTTCGGGGCGGGAGAGGCGGCCACGCGATGGCCGCGGCGGCGGCGAGCGGCGATGGTGCTCCACGCGTGCGCGCGGGCGCGCGAGGGCGAAGACGGGGCCGACGGTGGGGCACGGCATGGGCGGCCGGGCTGGTCCGGCTGGTACCCTCGTGGGCACCATGACCGACGATCCCCGCCCTCCCAAGGACCTGTACGGCCGCAAGGCGACGAGCCAGAGCCGTGGCAGGACGATCGAGCGCATCATGGACAAGCAGCACCCGCAGGGCATGATCCCGGGAGCCGACGAGGTGCTCGCCGATCGCCCCGCCGGATCGATAGCCGATGCCATCTGCCGGTTCCACGAGGCGTGGGTCGAGCCCAAGGCGGTCACCACGCGGCGCGCGTACGAGCGGTCGCTCGCGTTCTTCGCGCGCGACCTCGCCGAGACGGGTCCGGCGCCGACGGAATCCGTCGCGGTCCTGACGCAGGGCCGGATCCTCGCGCACATGGACTGGCGCAGGTCCAAGGGCCTCGACGACCCGGGCGAGCTGCAGCGCAGCGCCATGCACCTCGTGCGTCTGCTCGAGTGGTCGCGCGACGAGCTCGGCGCGGCGCTCGAGGTCGACCGCGTGTGGGTGCGCGCGGAAGCGACCGCGCGCGCAGCCGATGCGCCGCCGCCCTTTCACCTGGCCACGAGCGCCGACGAACTTCGCGACACGAGCGGCGACGCCGCCCTGCTCGACGACTGAGGTCGCGCGCCGCGGGTCAGGGGTGTTCGTCAGGTCGTGTTCGGCAGGTCGTGTTCGTCCGGGGGCGTTCGTGATGACTTGACCCCCGCGAAAGAAATCGCGCGCTCGGCGCGATTTCGTCTTCAGGTGCTCATCATTTCTTGCTCCCCGCGCACACAATCGTGCGCTCGGCGGACAGGGGGCAGATGGCGATGGGGCGGGCGGGACGAGGCGCAGGCGCCCGGGCTGGGCCTCCCCCTTGCGCTCCCCTTCGGGCTCGGGAACATGATTTCTTGCGCGGGGGACAAGGAATCACGAACACCTGCGGACACTCGGGCGTCGCGCGCACGATTTCGTGTACATGGAACAAGGAATCACGATCACCCCCTGACGCCCACAGGCCCGGATGGCGGCCAACCCGT
>JAOPYU010000103.1 GCA_025964455.1 Thermoleophilia bacterium
TGCGACAGGAAAGTGCGCGAATCGTGCGTCGGAAACGACGAAGGCCCGATCATGTCGATCGGGCCTTCGTGAGTAGCGGGGGCAGGATTTGAACCTGCGACCTTCGGGTTATGAGCCCGACGAGCTACCAGACTGCTCCACCCCGCGGCGTGTGGTACATGGTAGCGGGAGGTTCCGGCGAACGCAACCTGCGGGTAACGCCAGCGGAGATGATCCACGCCGCGACCACAGTGCATCCTCCCGAGCTCACCGAGCTCGAACTCATCCTCCGCCTCGCCATGGCAGCGCTGCTCGGTGCGGTGATCGGGGTCGAGCGCGAATGGCGCGACCGCACGGCGGGCCTGCGGACCCACATGCTCGTGTGCCTGGGCTCCACGGCCTTCACGATCATGTCGGCCTACGGCTTCTCGGACTGGTACGGCACCGTCGATGCCACCACGCGCTCCACGGTGGTCAGCGACCCGACGCGCATCGCGGCGCAGATCGTGACCGGCATCGGCTTCCTGGGCGCGGGCGCGATCTTCCGCAGCGACGACGGCGTGCGCGGCCTCACGACGGCGGCGAGCCTGTGGATGATGGCGGCGATCGGCCTGGCCACCGGCGCCGGGTTCTACGAGCTCGCGGTCGCCTCCACGGTGATGATGCTGATCATCCTCGTGGCGCTCCGCCAGGTCTCGGGGCGGATCAAGCGGATCAACCGCGGCGAGCAGGTACCCCTCGAGGTGATCGTCTCGGGCCCGACCGGCATCGCGGCGGTCTTCGACGTGATCGCCGGCGTGAGCGGCACCGTCTCCAACTTCACCGCGGGCGTGCTGCGCCGCGACAAGCCGTCGCGCCGCCTGACGTTCGACCTGCAGCTTCCGGCCGATGGATCGGTCACCGACCTGGTCGGGCGCCTCGCCCTGCTCGAGGGCGTCGACGCGGTCTCGGCCCGGGACATGCCGACACCCGAGGGAGAACTCTGAGATGACCGCACCGACACCGACACACGAGGCGACCGCGGGCGGGACCGGGCTGCGGCGACGCGAGCTCGCGATCGTGGCGACAGCGGTCGTGGTCACGCTCATCGCGGGCTGGATGACGATCGGACCCGGCCCGAGCGCCGCGAGCTTCGCGGTGAGCGCCCTGGCGCTCGCGATGCTGGCATGGCTGGTCAGCTTCGCGACCGAGCAGCTCGGGGAGCGGATGGGGCCGGAAGGGACCGGGCTGCTCCAGTCGACGCTCGGCAACCTGCCGGAGTTCTTCGTGGTGCTGTTCGCGCTCCGCGAGGGCCAGACGCTCGTCGCCACGACCTCGATCATCGGCTCCATCTTCGCGAACGCCCTGCTCGTGCTCGGCATCACGATCGTCGTGGGTGCGATGCGCGCTCCCGGCGGGGTGATGAAGTTCGGCGCGCGGCTGCCCTCGGACACCGCGACGCTGCTGCTGCTCGCCGTGTTCCTGATCGTGTCGATCGGAATCGCGACGACGTCGCAGGACCGGGCAGCGGACGACGCCAACGCGATCTCCATCGTCGGGGCCATCGCGATGCTCGTCGTCTACGCGATGTGGGTGCGCTCCTATGTGTTCGGCGGCGCGAAGGGCGATCCGTCGCACGGCGCGCCGCGCGTCGGCCTCGTGATGACGCTCGGGCTGCTCGCACTGGCTGGCGCGGGCGCGGCATTCGTCAGCGAGTGGTTCGTCGAAGGACTGCAGCCCGCGATCGATGCGCTCGGCATCTCCGCCGCCTTCGCGGGCCTGGTGATCGTGGCGATCGCCGGCAACGCGATCGAGAACGCCACGGCCGTGGTCCTGGCAGCCAAGGGCCAGCACGACCTCGCCATCAGTGTCGTCAAGAATTCCGTGGCGCAGATCGCGGTGTTCCTGTTCCCGCTGCTCGTGCTCGTGTCGCAGCTCTTCGACGATCCGCTGACGTTCTCGATGGCGCCGATCTGGATCGGCGCACTCGCCCTCACGGCGATCATCGTGTGGCAGGTCACGGGCGACGGCCAGGCCGCCGCGTGGGAAGGTGCCGCGCTGATCGCGTTCTACGTGATCCTCGCGACGATCGCGCTCTACGAGTGAGCGGCGGGGGCGTCGACTGACACCGTCAGCTCGGTGACCACGCCGTCGCGGATGCGGTAGGCACGCAGCAGCGGCTCGGCGCCGGCCAGGCCGAGGATGGCGTAGGTGGCGTCCGGCCATCCGGCGAGCGCGAGGTCGGTCGCGGACGGATACGGCTCCGTCGCCGGGTGCGAATGGAAGACCAGCGTGGTGTCCCAGCCCTGGTCCTCAGCCTGCAGGAAGAGGCGGAGCTGGTCCGCCGGCGCGATCTCATATCGAGTCACCGGGGTCTCGTGCACGTTGTCGAGCTCGTGGAACTCCAGGACCTCGTCGGTCGGCCCCAGTCCGACGCCGCAGCACTCGTTGGGCGCTGCCGCCGCGGCGTGCGCGACGAATCGCTCCAGCAGCTCCGGCGTGACGATGAAGTCGACGTCGCCATGCGTGCGCGCGAGGGTCACCACCAGTGACCTGTCTCCATGTCCGTCTCGAGCTGGTCCAGGTCGCGGTCCCAGATGCCGCCACTCAGGTACTTCCAGCCGGAGTCGGCGACGAGCACGACGATGGTCGCGCCGGCCTCGGCCTCGCGAGCCATGCGTTGGGCGACGTGCAGCGCGGCGCCCGCCGAGACGCCGGCGAACACGCCGGCAGTGGCGAACGCACGTGTCGCGCGCACGGAATCGATGTTGCTGACGACGAAGCGACGATCGAGCAGGGAGGCGTCGAGCACGGGCGGCACGTAGCCATCCTCGAGGCTGCGCAGTCCCATGATCGGGTCGGTCGGAAGTGGTTCGGCCGCGACGATGCGAACGCTCGGATCGTGCTCGCGCAGGCGCCGACCGACTCCGGTGAGCGTCCCGCCAGTTCCCAGGCCGGCGACGAAGGCGTCGATGCGCCCCTCGGTCTGCTCCAGCAGCTCCACCGCCGTGCCGTGGTAGTGCGCGTCGGGGTTGGCGGGGTTCTCGTACTGCATCGGCATGAACACGGACGGATCAGCCGCCGCGAGCTCCTGCGCCATGCGCACTGCGCCGTTGCTGCCGAGCTCGGCGGGACTGTCGATGACCTCCGCGCCGAACAGCTCGAGCAGGCGGCGACGCTCGGGCGTGGCGTTCGACGGCATGACGGCGCGCAGGCGGTGCCCGAGGATCCCGCCGACCATCGCCAGTGCGATGCCGGTGTTGCCGCTCGTGGGCTCGAGGATGGTCTGCCCGGGTGACAGGGAGCCGTCCTCGATCGCGCGTTCGAGCATCGACCGGGCGACGCGGTCCTTGATGCTGCCGGTCGGGTTCGCACCCTCGAGCTTGGCGAGCACGCGCACGCCTTCGGCGACCGATCCGTCGCGCGGCAGAAGCATGCTCACGTCGACGAGCGGCGTGTTGCCGATCGCGTCGAGCGCGGCGGGGCGGCGGGTACGGGTCATGCGCTCCATGTCACTCGCCGTCGCCACCGGCCATGGCCGGCAGCACGATGACGGACGAGCGCGCATCGAGCGCCGTCTGGAGGCCGGCGCCGGTGCGTACGTCCTCGTCATCGACATAGACGTTGATGAAGCGGCGCAGCTCGCCGCCCTCCTCCACCATGCGCTCGCGCAGCTCGGGGTACTGCCCGAACAACGTCTCGAGCGCGTCGGCGAGGGTCGCGCCCTCGGCGTCGACCTTCACGTTGTCGTCGGTGAGTGGTCGCAGGACCGGTGGGATTCGAAAGGTCGCCATTCGGAGCTCGCTGTCTCGTAGATGTCAGGCGCGCGCGGGCATCGCGCAGAACGCCTCGTAGTCGATCAGTTCAAGGTCGCGGATGCCCGGCTCGATGCCGGTGCCACACGACGGGCACGCCGGGTCGCGGCGCAGCCGCAGCGTGTCGACGGTGCCGGCCAGGGCGTCGTACATCATGAGGCGCCCTGCGAGCGGATCGCCGATGCCGAGCACGAGCTTGATGGCTTCGGTCGCCTGCATGGATCCGACGATGCCCGGCAGCACGCCCAGCACGCCGCCTTCGGCGCAGCTGGGTGCGAGCTCCGGCGGCGGGGGCTCGGGATACAGGCAGCGGTAGCACGGCCCGTCGAACGGGCGGAACACGGTGACCTGACCCTCGAAGCGATAGATCGAGCCGTGCACGACGGGGATCCCGAGCTGGACCGCGACGTCGTTGACGAGGTAGCGGGTCGGGAGGTTGTCGGTCCCGTCGATGATCACGTCC
>JAOPYU010000116.1 GCA_025964455.1 Thermoleophilia bacterium
CGACGTGAAGACGCTCGTGCACGAGTATGGGCACGCCCTGCAGGGATGGCGCAGCCGCGATATCGAGCCGGTCGATCTCCAGCATCCGACCATGGAGGCCTGCGAGATCCACTCCATGACGCTCGAGCTGCTCGCCCTGCCCTATCTCGAGCCGTTCTTCGGCGCCGAGCAGCTCGAGCACTTCCGGGTCGAGCACCTGCGCTCGACCCTCGACGTTGTCCCCTACATGGCCGCGATCGACGAGTTCCAGCACCGCATCTACGACGAGGGGCTTGACGCCGAGGGCCGCGCCGCCGCGTGGGAATCCGCCGCCCGCCGCTTCCAGCCGGCGATCGACTGGGACGTCGACGACTGGTACGCCGGCAACCGCTGGCTCCTGCAGCTGCACGTGTTCCAGTACCCCTTCTACTACCTCGACTACGCGCTCGCGCGCATCGTCAGCTGGGAGCTGTGGCTGCTCTCGCTCGAGGACCAGCAGCGCGCGACGGACATCTACCTGCAGCTGTGCGACCTGGGTGGGACGAAGCCGTTCCGACAGATGGTGATGGATGCCGGGCTCGGTGATCCATTCGACGAGGCCGTGATCGCCAACACGATGTCGCGCCTGCGCGAGCACCTGCAGCTCGACTGACGTCAGCCGAGCCGGGCGCCGTCGGGCACGTCGAGGTCGTCAACCGTCGCAAGGGCGACGGCGCCGTCGGCACGGTAGACCCCGGTCACCAGCACCTCGCTGCGCACCGGGCCGATCTGGCGCGGCGGGAAATTGACCACGCACAGCACGCGACGGCCGACGAGCGCCTCGGGCGTGTAGAGCTCGGTCAGCTGCGCCGAGCTGGTGCGCACGCCGAGCTCCGGGCCGAGGTCCACCCGCAGGCGATAGGCAGGCCTGCGCGCCTCGGGGAACTCCGCGGCCTCGACGATCGTGCCGGCGCGCAGGTCGACGCGCTCGAACTCGTCCCATGTCAGTGGCTCGGTCATCGCTGTCGCTCCGGGGTCAGTGGGCGGTCCGCCGTGCAGGGCGTGGTACATGACTGTCGCATGGCGACACTGGCGTGCCGCGCTGTCACAGCGCGAACCCGCCGAACGCCACGAGCACGCCGAGCAGCGTCAGCGCGAGCGCCAGGCGCAACCGGCGCTGCAGGCGCAGGGTGGTCGGCCCATCGGCCGCGATGAGGGCCTTGCCGAGCGTGGTGCGCCTGGAGGTCGCAGACAGGCCCAGGGTCAGGAAGAAGGATGCGGACAGTCGCGCGTTGGCGGTGAGCGCCTCCAGCGTCATCCGCAGCAGCACGACGAGCGATGCGATCGCCAAGGCCTGCCCTGCGAGCACCATCGCGACGCCGAGCAGGACGAGGCCGTTGCCCACGTCAGTCCTCGCCGCTCACCTTGGTGTAGCCCGGCTCGCCGTCGAAGACCTGGAGCTTCTGCACGTTGGACCAGCGGAAGTGCTCGCCCAGGCAGCTCAGTACGCGGAAGATCTGGTCGTCGGAGAGCTCGATCGACTCGTCGGCGCGCACGAAGCGGCAACGCCATGTCTCGATCATCTCGACGTCGTCGATGTGTCCCGGGTAGACCTTGGTGCCGCGACTGGAGATGAGCGCGAGCCGCAGGGGGCTGCCCTCGGTGCAGCGCTCGACCATCGCGCCGACCTCGGCGGCGTTCATCTCCGCCTCCTCGAGGAGCACCTCCATGCCGACGACCGCACGCTCCTTGGCCACGATCTTCGTCGGGCGCCAGTTCTTCTCCGGCATGACGAGCGGGCGCGACTCGCGGCGCTTGCCGACCGCCGGCGCCTTGCCGAGGTTGCCGATGACCGCATCGGTGTACGCGGTCGTGCCGATCGGGTCGTGGGACTTCGCGATGTCGCCCGTGAGGTACTTGCCCTCCTCGAGCGTGTAGAGGACGGCGTCCTCGATGCGATCCGCCACCGTCTGCTGGCCGATGTGGCGCAGCATCATCGCCGCGCTGAACATGATCGCCGATGGGTTGGCGATGTCCTTGCCAGCGATGTCGGGTGCCGAGCCGTGGACCGCCTCGAACATCGCGGTCTCGGACCCGATGTTGGCGCTCGGCGCGAACCCGAGTCCGCCGATCAGGCCGGACGTCAGGTCGGAGAGGATGTCACCGTTCATGTTCGTCGTGACGATGACGTCGAACTGCTCGGGACGCATCACCAGCTGGTGGGCGCAGTTGTCGACGAGGATCTGGCGCGCCTCGATGTCGGGATAGTCCACCGCGACCTCGTCGAAGGTGCGCTTGAACATGCCTTCGCCGAGCTTCATGATGTTGGCCTTGGTGGCGCATGTCACTGACGTCCGACCCGTGGCGCGCGCGTACTCGAACGCGAGCCGTGCGATCTTCTCGGAGCCGTGGTGCGTGATCACCTTGAGCGAGAGGCAGACACCGGGGGTCTGCATGTGCTCGATGCCGGCGTACAGGTCCTCCAGGTTCTCGCGGACGATCACGAGGTCGACCCCGCGACCCGCGTACGGCGTCTCGAGCCCTGGGATCTCGCGCGCTGGGCGGATGTTGCCGTAGGTCTCGAACATCTTGCGGAGCGTCACGTTGGCGCTCTTCTCGCCGAATCCGATCGGGGTCTCGAGCGGCCCCTTCAGGGCCACCCCGGTCCGCTCGATGGAGGCGATCGTGTCGTCCGGCACGCCGGTCTGGTCGCCCGCTCGGAACACCTCGGCGCCCGCGATGCACTCCTCGATGTCCAGGAGCGCGCCTGCTTCCTCCATGAGGCGCAGCGCCGCGCCGACGACTTCTGGGCCGATCCCATCGCCCCGGATCACGGTGATGGGGGTCTTCGTGGTCCGCTTGGTGCCCTCGTGCGGGGCGGTCTCGGTCGTCGTCATGCCACGGAATATGCCACAAGCTGCCAATCCGACACCAACACCTCGTAAAGCTGATGTTCGGAGTCTTCGAAACACGCGTGCGGATGCGCAGGGACGGGGCATAGTGAGTGCCGTGGTCGGAATCGGGAGCCAGCTGTTCGTGCCGTTGGGCGCGCGACGTCGAGTCGTGCGTGAACGCGCGCTGCCCGTGGCCATCGTCGTGGGCTTCCTGGCATCGATGCTCGTGCTGTTGTCGGGCGGGGACGTCGACGACGGCACGAGCCGCGCGACGCGAGCGGTGCCGGACGTCGAGTTCGACGAGGCGACGACGACCTACATCCCGACGATGATCGGCGCCAGTCCCCTGTTCGGTGCGGCGTTCGATGGTTCCGTGCCTGACGGCGACCAGACGATGGCGGCTGCCGCGACTGCGGGCGCGGGCGCCGCGACCCCGACCCGGACGGGCACCGGCGGCACGGACGGCACCGGCGGGTCCACGGGCGGTGGCGGAGACGGTTCGACCGGTGGCGGCGGGGGCTCGACCGGTGGCGGCGGGGGCTCGACCGGCGGCGGTGGCTCGACGGGCGGCGGCACCGGTGGTGGTGGCTCGACCGGCACGGGGACAGGCGGCGGCTCGGGACCCGGCCCGATCACGAATCCTGGCCCCGCGGGCGGCATCATCAGTTCCGGCGGCGGCACGACCACGATCACCACGCCGCCCGTTGGTCCGGTCGCGCCGATCGAGACGTCCATCGGCACCGGCGGCGCCACGGTCGGGACAACCGCGCCCATCCTGGGTGGCGCGAAGGTCGGGCTGGCGCCAGCCGGAGCGGTCGTCGAGACCGACCCGCTCGGCGCATCCCTCTCCCTGGCGCCGATCTCCGGCCTGCTCGGCTGAGCGACGGGTGGGATCCCGGCCACGAGGATGAGGCCCGCGCGATGGCCACCTCGACGATTCGTTCCACGTACCATGAGTGGCATGGTGGTCGACGACACGCCCCGTGCGCGTGATGCCGATGGCGTGATCGTCGTGGTCCGCTGGCTCGGCGTCGCCTTCGCGATCGTCCAGACCGCGACGTACTACCGCCCCTTCCCCGGTTCCGTCGAGGCGGTGGCCTGGGGGATCAACGGTGCATACGCGCTGGCCGCAGTCGCACTGACCGCGTGGTTCCTGCGGCTCCGCAGCCTGGAGCCGCCGCCGGCCCTCGAGCGCGGGCGTGCGCGCTTCGCCGCAGCATCGCTCGCGACCGACGTCCTGGCCGCCTCCGCGATGACCTGGGTCTACGCGTTCGACCCCGAGACGGCGATCTTCGCCGTCCTGTACCTCGCGGCGATCGAGGGCGCGTTCCGGTACGGCATGCGCGGCGCGATGTACACGATGGTGGTGGTCAGCCTGGGCTACGCCGCTCGCGAGGTATGGGCCTCGCGCGTGTGGGGGACGGATCCGCTACCCGCCTCCGTCAGCTTCCGGATGGGCGTCGGCTTCCTGATCGCGGCCATCGCAGGCGGCATGGCCGAGCGCTACGAGCGCGAGCACCGGCGCCTCAAGCAGGCGATCGACCGGGAGCGGGCCGCGGCAGCCGCGCTGCGGTCGCTCGACGAGCTGCGCTCCACCTTCCTCGCCGCGGTCTCGCATGAGCTTCGCACGCCGCTCACCTCGATCCTGGGATTCTCCCTCACGCTGCAGGAGCGCGACGAGCTCGACCCGCCCTCGCGCGCCATGCTCGACCACGTGGTCGCGGAGTCGCGGACGCTCGAGCGGCTGCTCGAGGACCTGCTCGACATCGAGCGGATGGGTCGGGGCAGCGTCTCGATCGACCGCCAGCCCACCGACGTCGCGACGATCGGCCGCCGGCTGGCAGAACGGATCGCCGATCGCGAGCAGCGCCGCATCGACGTCGACCTGCTCGGCGACGTGCACGGCGTCGTCGACGGCCCGAAGGTCGAGCGCATCATCGACAACCTGCTGGGCAACGCGGTCAAGTACACCGAGCACCCCAGCGCGGTGCTGCTCCACCTCGAGCGGCGCATCGACGGGCTCATGATCTCGGTCGACGACGACGGCCCGGGCGTGCCGGCTGACATGCGCACCTCCATCTTCGAGCCGTTCGAGCGTGGCTCGCTCACGAGCCTGCACCAGCCCGGGACCGGCATCGGCCTCTCGCTCGTCGACCGCTTCGCACGCCTGCACGGGGGCCGGGCGTGGGTGGAGGACAGCGCCACGCGCCGGGGGGCGTCATTCCGGGTCTTCCTCCCGGACGGACCGACCGGCATCTCCAAGGCGACGATCGTCGGCGAGCCCTGGGGCCCGGGCGTCGCCTGACGCGAGGTCAGCGCTCGCGGACGGCCAGCCCAGCGATGCCGCGGGCGATCGCGAGGGCTGCGGCCTCGGTCGATGTGGCATCGGCCAGCTGGGGCAGCTCGACGAGCACGGTCGACCCGCCGCCGGGGCGATCGATCGCGCCCGCGCTGACGAGCAGGGCATCGCGACGCTTCGACGCAGTGGGTGTCGCGGCCCGCAGGGTCGCAGCGAGCTCGTCGACCAGCGTGGCGGTCGGGCCAGCGACCCGACCTGCAGGCAGCGCACGGCCGGCCTGGACCGCCGCCCGCGGCAAGCGCGCGGGCTCGTCGCCCGCCGCGACGGGCGGAGCGGGTGCCGGTCCCCGCAGCACGATGGTGACGTCCGCGGCCTCCTGGACCGCGGTGCGCCTGTCGAGGCACTCGACCGTCCCGGCGTCCCCGAGGCGCTGCACGTTCGCCCCGGCGCGCGTGAGCAGCGCGGCCAGCGCGGTGATCTCCTGCTGCTCGACCGCCAGCCGCGCCGTGTCCCCGGCGCCGCTGCAGTTCACGCGTACCCCCGCGATCCTGGCGCGACCCTCCGGGCCGCGCGCCGAGGCCGGCACCAGCACGACGTCCACGTCCTTGAGTGCCTCGAGCAGCGCCGGCAGCTCCGTGACCGTCGTCGCGCCCTCGGGGCCTGCCTCCTCGGCTTCCGCATCCTCGGTCGCGGTCGTCGTGGCTGGATCGTCGCCGAGCTCGAGGACCCCGTCGACGCCCCCACCCTCGCCCTCGCCGTCATCGGTCTGCGAGCCGGTGTCCTTCGCGCGCGTCGCGGCGGGGTCATCGCGCACGAGCGGCGCGATGAAGAGCCACCCGGCGCCGGCGAGGGCCAGCGCCACGGGGATGGCGAGCGTCCAGTTCGGCACCCTGGGGCGACGCGGTGGCGTGCCGCCTGCCCCGCCGCCGCGGCTCAATGTGGGGTCCAGCTCTCGGGATCGGCGACGAGCTCGCGCACGGCCTCCGGCAGGGTCCCGGCGAGGACGTCCGCGAGGCTCGTGGATTCGAGCACGCCGCGGATGCTCGCGCGCAGCGCCACCCACAACCCGGAGAGGTGCTCGGCCGCACCCGCGTACTCGACCTGCTCGGGGCGTTCGCCCCGGACGTAGGCGAGCGGACCGTCGACCGCGCGGATCACGTCCGCGATCGTGACATCGGTCGTCGGGCGCGCGAGCCAGTAGCCGCCCACGGCGCCGCGCTGGCTGCGCACGAGGTCGGCGCGCCGCAGGTCGAGCAGGATCGACTCGAGGAATTTCGCGGGGATCTCCTGGGCTCGCGAGATCGCTTCGGCCTTGAGCGGCGCGCCGCCCTCATGCGCGGCGGCGAGCTCGAGCGCGGCACGTACCGCGTATTCGGCCTTGGCGGAGATCTTCACTGCCCGATCCTCGCAGAACGGCTGCGCGACGGGGTGCCCTTGACGTCATCCGCCCCATACTCCACAATCCCCATCGATTTAGTAGACAATGATCTGGAAGGCACCTGAGACATGCTCCACCGCACACAGCTCCGACCCCTCGTCGCCGTCGCGACGGTCGCCATCGCTGCCCTCGTGGCCGCAGGCTGCGGCTCCGATTCCGACGACTCCACGAAGTCCGGCCCTGGGTCCGGCGCCAACGCCGATGCGAAGCTCACGCTCGTCGCGTACTCCACGCCGCGCGAGGCCTTCGTCGAGATCATCCCGAAGTTCCAGAAGACCGACGAGGGGTCCGGCGTCGAGGTCGAGCAGTCCTACGGCGCGTCCGGTGAGCAGAGCCGCGCGGTCGAGGGTGGCCTCCCCGCCGACGTCGTCGACTTCTCCCTCGAGACCGACATGACCCGCCTGGTCGATGCCGACCTGGTCGACGCCGACTGGGCGAAGGAGCAGCACGACGGGATCGTCACGCGGAGCGTCGTGGTCCTGACTGTCCGCAAGGGCAACCCCAAGGGCATCAAGGACTGGGACGACCTCCTGGACAAGGACGTCGAGGTCATCACGCCCAACCCGTTCACCTCCGGTGGCGCGCGCTGGAACCTGATGGCGGCATACGGTGCCTGGACGCGTGACGGCGACAGCAAGGACGAAGCGCTCGACAAGCTCGAGCAGCTGCTGCGCAACACCGCCGTGCAGAGCAAGAGCGCGCGCGAAGCGCTCCAGGTCTTCGCCGCGGGCAAGGGCGACGTACTCATCTCGTATGAGAACGAGGCGATCACCGCGCAGGAGAAGGGTGAGGACGTGGAGTTCGTCGTCCCCGATTCGACGATCCTGATCGAGAACCCGATCGCCGTCGTGTCGAAGTCCAAGGAGGCGAAGGCGGCCACGGCCTTCCGCGACTACCTGTGGAGCGCGGACGCGCAGCGCATCTTCGGCGAGAAGGGGTACCGCCCCGTCGACGAGGACGTCGCCAAGGAGTTCGACTTCGAGGAGCCCTCCGGCCTGTTCACCATCCGCGACCTCGGCGGATGGGAGGATGTCGCGACTGAGTTCTTCGACCGCGAGAAGGGATCCGTCGCCAAGATCGAGCAGGGTCTCGGCGTCAAGACCGATGGCTGACCACCACGACAGGCTTCGCTGCGATGGCTGATGTCGCCGCAGCACCGGTGACCGGACACGCGGCGCCGCGTCGGATGCGACGCGGCGCCGACGTGCTCGGGACGGGCATCATCACGGCGATCCTCGGGTTCGTCGTGGTGCTGCCGCTCTCCGCGGTCGTGTGGCGGGCCGCTTCGGGCGGCACATCGAGCTTCCGCGAGTCGCTCGGCAACGACCAGGCGATCGCGGCGCTGCAGTTCACGCTCGTCGCCGCAGTGATCGTGGCGCTCGTGAGCGCGGTCACCGGCACGGCCGTGGCATGGGTCCTCGTGCGCGACGACTTCCGCGGCAAGCGCCTGCTCGATGCCGTGGTCGACCTGCCGTTCGCGCTGCCGACGATCGTCGCCGGACTCACGCTGCTCACGCTCTACGGTCCGGAATCGCCGGTCGGCATCAACATCACCTTCACGCGGATCAGCGTGGTGGCGGCGCTCCTGTTCGTGACGTTCCCGTTCGTGGTGCGCGCGGTGCAGCCGGTGCTCATCGAGCTGGACCGGGAGATGGAGCAGGCCGCGGCCTCGCTGGGGGCGACCCCGATGACCATCTTCCGACGGATCATCTTCCCGAACCTGCTCCCCGCGGTGCTGACCGGGACGGGGCTCGCCTTCGCGAAGGCGATCGGCGAGTTCGGCTCCGTCGTGCTCATCAGCGGCAACCTGCCGTTCGACACGGAGGTCGCGTCGGTGTACGTGTTCGGGCTCATCGAGAACGACGAGCCGGCGGGCGCCGCAGCGGTGAGCACCGTGCTCCTGGCGATCTCGGTGTTCGTGCTCGCGCTCATCGACGTGATCCGCCGGAGGTCGATGCGATGACGCGCTACCTGCTCCGTGCATTCGTCGTGCTCTACGTGGGTGCGCTCATCCTCGCGCCACTCGGGATGGTCTTCTCGCGCGCGCTGTCGGAGGGGCTCGACGCGCTCTGGCTCGCTGTCTCGTCGGAGACGGCACTCCACGCGCTGGAGCTGACGGTCATCGCCACCGTCGTCGCCACGGTCGTGAACACGATCTTCGGGATCGCATGCGCCCTCCTGCTGGTGCGCCGACGCCCGCGCGGCGCCGCCTTCATCAGCGCCCTGATCGACCTGCCGTTCGCCGTCTCGCCGATCGTCGTGGGACTCGCGCTGCTGCTGACGTTCGGCGTGAACGGCTGGTTCGGCTCCTCGCTCGTGGATGCCGGTTTTCCGGTGATCTACGCACTCCCCGGCATCGTGCTCGCC
>JAOPYU010000146.1 GCA_025964455.1 Thermoleophilia bacterium
GGCACCTGCGCCTTGTCGATCGCGACGGTCTGCGTGATCGCCTTGTCCTGGTAGGGCTGCACGGCGGTCTTGTTGATCTCGCTGAACGTCGGGAACATCACGAACAGCGTCAGGAACAGCGACAGGCCAATGAGCACCTGGTTGGGCGGCATCGTCGGCGTGCCGAGCGCATTTCGCACGAAGCCCATGACGATCAGGATCCGGGTGAAGCCCGTCATCATGATCATGATCGACGGCGCCAGTGCCAGCACCGTCATCACGACGAGCACCTGGATGGCGGTGGACGCGCCGCCGTCGGCGCCCGTGTCGATCGAGATGCCGATGCCGTTGCCGGACTTGGTGCCCGCTGCTTGGCCGGCGCCTGCACCCGCGCCGCTTCCTGCGCCCTGCCCGGCGGTTGCCGCGCTCGTGGCCGGCGCC
This sequence comes from Thermoleophilia bacterium, assembly GCA_025964455.1. The sequence goes on from JAOPYU010000146.1 coordinate 421, forward strand.
GTCGTCGTGGCCGCACCCTGCTGGGTGGTGACCGCCTGCGCGGTGGCGACTCCGGCGAACAGCAGCACGACGCACGCGACGAGCGCGACGAGCGCGGTGCGGGTCGAGCGGATATGTCGGCGGGTTCGGGTCATGGAAGGTGTGAGCGTGCGACCTGTGGGTCGCCATCCATGGCCCGTGTGTGCGCGCATCCTGCGCGCCGGGAGGTCCGTGTCGTTGCTGGTGAAGCTGGTTCGGCTACCTCGCCGTGCTCAGTCGGAGGTTGTCGAGGAACCGTCGCAGGAAGGGATCGCGGTTCGAGCCGGAGCCGCCCATGCCCTGCGGCACGCCCGGCTGGTTGCCGAGCATCGCGCCGCTCAGCATCGCCTGGAAACCGCTGCCGTCGCCCTGGCTCGCCATCTGGGCGCCGAGGCGGCTCGCGTCGAAATCGCCGATGCGGGTGATCGACTGCTCGGTGGCACCCACGAGCACGAGCTCCTCGCCGACGCGCACCAGGTGCAGCGCGCGGCCCTGCGCCAGCGAGGTGGTCGCGACCACGTCGATGATGCCGGCCGTGCCCGAGACACCCTGCAGCTTGCTCTGGCCCCAACGCTTGAGCAGCCAGTGCACGCCGTAGATGACGCCGAGCACCACGAGCAGGCCGAAGATGCTGCGCAGGATGCCGCCGCCCCCGGAGCTGCCGCCCGAATCCCCGTCCTTCGCGTCCTTGTCAGCCTCGGCGAACGCACCCTGGTCGAGCTTCTCGCGTTCGAACTCGGAGTTGGCCGCGCGGCGCTCGGCGGCGCTCGGCTTGTCCTCGTCCTTCGCGGCCGCGGCGGTGGCGGCGGGCTTCGACGCGGTGTCGGTGGCCGGCGTCGACGTCGCGGCGCCAGCGATCCCCGGGGCACCCGCGACGAGCAGGAGTGCCATGGTCAGCAGGACGAGCAGGAGTGACGGTCGAGGCTTCACGACCTTGGATTCGGACGTGGGCCGATCCTGCTTGAACCGATCGGAGCAGGGACGAGGAATTGCAATTCGCCCCCAGCGGGCGCGTTCCAGCGGGGATGCGACGGCACCGAGGCGTGCCAGCGCGGGCTGCGCTCAGTGCGTCAGATGACGCCGCGCAGGCGGTCCTCCGGGGAGACGATCTCCGTGACGCGGATCCCGAACTCCTCGTCGATGACGACCACCTCGCCGCGCGCGATCACGCGATCGTTCACCTTGATGTCCAGGGGATCGCCGGCAAGCTTGCCGAGCTCGATGATCGAGCCGATCGAGAGGTCGACTATCTCCCGGATCGTGCGCTGTGTCTCCCCCAGCTCCACCGTGAGCGGCAGCGGGACGCCCATGAGCATCTCGAGGTCGCCACGCGGTCGCATCGGCTGCGGCGCGTGGGCCGGCAGGGCGACGACGTTGTCGAGTGCAGGTGCGTGGGGCGTGGGTCCAGCCGAAGCGGGCGGCGCATCGAGCGCTGCGGCTGCCGCGTCGAGGCCGGGCGTCGACGGGTGGCCGGCCGGCGCCATCGTGGCGGCAGCAGCGGCGGCGGGCACGGCGGCGGGCGCCACGTCGTTGGCGACGTAGTCGAGGAAGGCGGTGAGGTCGGCGTCGGCCTGCTGGACGACGGGGAACTGGCCGAATCCGGTGATCTCGAGCGCGAGCGTCACGCGCGTGGAGCCGTGGTCCTGCGCGGGGAGCTCACCCTCCATGCCGAGGTCCAGCTCGCCGGCCTCGACGGCCTCGCGGCAGCCGGCAGAGATCGAGTCCACCGTGCGCTGCAACATGTCGCTGAAGGCCACGGTGAGCGCATCCAGGTGCATCTCGGTGAGCACCGCGGCGCGGTCGCCGGTGCCGCCGATGAGCATGTCGGAGAAGCCGGTCGCGTCCTCGTTCGTGACGAACCAGGTCAGGCGTCCGCCGGCGGCGAAGGGGATGTCGAAGCGCAGGATGGCGCCGGATTCGGGCTCCTGCGTCGTGACCACGGCCACATCTCGACCAAGTCGGGTGCGTGCCACGTCCGCCGCTCCCTGGAGGGCGGCTGCGAGCAGATCATGGACCTTCGTGCTCTCGCTCATGGCTTGGTTCCGGTTCTCGGGATGACGGTGGGTGAACTAGTTGACGACATACTTGGTGAAGAACACGTCCAGGACGTGGTAGGGCGGTCCAACGTGCGTGGGATCCTCGGAGGCTGCGCCTGCCTTGGCCTCCGCGGCGTCGGTCTCGGCGATCTCGGCGAAGCGGGCGAGCAGCTGCTCCTTGAGCTTGGTCTTGCCCACCTCTGTGCTGAGCTCGGTCGACGTGAACGTGCTCGTGGTCTCGAGCACCGCGTCGTAGAACTTCGGGTACGTCGCAACCTTCGCGGGACCCGGCGCTTCGGCCGCGCCGCCATGCCCACCGCCACCAGCACCGGTGAACGCTGTCCAATGTTCCTCGTCCATCGGCTCGAGCTGCAGGGCACGATTGATCGCGACGTGATGGTCGCCGTCGGTATCGGCGAGCCTGATGATCCAGCCCTGCCCCCCGTCGGCGAGCAGCGTGACC
>JAOPYU010000151.1 GCA_025964455.1 Thermoleophilia bacterium
CGTCACGCTCGGTCCGGTCGCGGGGCTCGCCATCGCCGTCGCACTGCTCTGGGGGCGCGGGCTCGCCTGGACGGACGTCGTCGCCTTCGTCGTGATGTACGTCGTGTCGATCCTGGGCGTCACCGTCGGGTTCCACCGCATGCTCACCCACGCCGGGTTCGATGCGAAGCCGTGGGTGCGCAATGCCTGGGCGGCACTCGGCTCGCTCGCGATCGAGGGCGGACCGATCGAGTGGGTCGCCGACCACCGTCGCCACCACGCGCACTCCGACGAGGAGGGCGATCCGCACTCCCCACACGTGCATGACGACGACTCGATGCTCGGCACGCTCAAGGGCCTGTGGCACGCCCACATCGGCTGGATGCTCAACCGCACCAACGACAGCGACCCGGCCCGCTGGTGCCCCGACCTGCTGCGGCTCCCGGGCATCGTGCGGATCAACCGGCTGTTCCCGGTGTTCATCGCCGTGTCCTTGGCGCTGCCCGCACTGATCGGATTCGTGCTGACCGGCACCCTCCTCGGCGCGTTCACGGCCTTCCTCTGGGGCGGGCCGGTGCGCGTGCTGGTGGCGCACCACGTCACCTGGAGCACCAACTCGATCTGCCACTTCTTCGGCGCGCGCCCGTACGACTCCGGCGACCACAGCACCAACAACTGGCTGCTCTCGATCGTCTCCATGGGCGAGAGCTGGCACAACAACCACCACGCCTTCCCGTCGAGCGCCGTCCACGGCCTGCGCTGGTACCAGGTCGACATCAGCGCGATGGTCATCCGAGTCATGGAGCGGCTGCGCCTGGTCTCCAACGTCCGCACCCCGAGCGCGGGCGCCCTCGAGCGCAAGCGCATCCGCAGCTGAGCGCCATGGACCAGCGGCGCCGCCCGGCCGGTAGGGTCGCCCCATGACGTCGAGCGAGCCACCACGCAAGCGCATGTCCTCCGGTGAGCGACGCGAGCAGCTGCTCGTCGTCGCGCGGAGCGTGTTCGCCGAGAAGGGCTACGACGCCGTCACCGTGGAGGAGCTCGCCCAGCGCGCCGGCGTGACCAAGCCGATCATCTACGAGCACTTCGGCGGCAAGGAAGGCATCTACGCGGTCATCATCGACCGCGAGCGCAGCGAGCTCATGGAGGCCGTGCGCGGGGCCCTGGCGATGCGCGGCGCGCGCGCCCGTGTCGAGGCCGCCGCCGATGCCTTCCTCGGCTACATCGAGACATCGCCGGACGGCTACCGCGTGCTGCTGCGTGACACGCCGCAGCTCGAGGGAGCACTCACGACGTGGGGCAGCGTGCTCGGTGAAGTCGCGGACCAGGTCGATCACCTGCTCGCCCGCGAGCTCGATGCACGCGGCTTCGACCGCAAGCTCGCCCCGATCTACTCGCGCGGGGTGATCGGACTGATCGGGCACATCGGTCAGTGGTGGCTGGAGACGGGCACGCCGTCGCGCGAGGTCGTCGCGGCGCACATCTCCAACCTCGTGTTCAACGGGCTGGAGCGCCTGGAGGCGGACCCGACCCTCACCATCGGGCGATAGCGAAGGCCGCGCTTCGGGCAGGAGGCGGGACATGAGCGAATCCGGATTGATCCTCGCCGTGGACCAGGGCACGACCGGCAGCACCGTCCTCGTGGTGCGCCCTGACGGCACCGTCCTCGGGCGCGGCTACCGCGAGCACCCGCAGCACTTTCCCGCGCCCGGCCTGGTCGAGCACGACCCCGAGGCGATCTGGCGCACCGTGCTCGAGGCGACGACAGAGGCGATGGCGGCCGCCGGTGTCGTGGCGCGAGGCCTCGCGGCGATCGGGATCACCAACCAGCGCGAGACGGTCGTCGCGTGGGATGCGACCACTGGCCGCGCGATCGGCCCGACGATCGTCTGGCAGGACCGGCGCACGTCGGCCAGATGCGAGGAATTGCGCGCGGCGGGATTCGGCGTGCGCGTGCGCCAGCTCGCCGGGCTGCCGGTCGATCCGTACTTCTCCGGCACCAAGGTGGAGTGGCTGCTGCGCAACGTGCCCGAGGTGGCGGCCGCGGGCGAGGCGGGGACGCTGCGGATCGGCACCATCGACTCGTGGCTCGTGCACCGCATGACGGGGGGCGGGGCGCACATCACCGACGCGTCCAACGCGGCTCGCACGATGCTCTATGACATCCATGCGGGCAGCTGGAGCGAGGAGCTGTGCGCCGAGCTCGGCGTCGACCCGTCGTGGCTGCCGACGGTGGTCGACTGCGCAGGCGATCTGGCACAGGCGGACCCTGCGTGCTTCCTGGGCATCTCGGCGCCGATCGCCGGGATCGCCGGGGACCAGCAGTCGGCGCTGTTCGGACAGGCGTGCCTGTCGCCGGGGCAAGCCAAGTCGACCTACGGCACGGGCGCCTTCGTGCTCGTCAACAGCGGCGCGAACGCACCGGCGAGCGAGGCGCTCATCTCCACGGTGGCGTGGCAGCTGCGGGGCGAGGTCTCCTATGCGCTCGAGGGCAGCATCTTCACGGCGGGCGCCAGCGTGCAGTGGCTCCGCGACGGCCTGCAGATCATCGACGCGGCACCCGATGTCGAGGCGCTGGCGGCGAGCGTGCCGGACGCGGGCGGCGTCGTGGTGGTGCCGGCCTTCGCGGGCATCGGTGCGCCGGTCTGGGATGCGGATGCCCGCGCGGCGATCCTCGGGCTGACGCGCGGCTCGACGCGGGCACACGTGGCGCGGGCGACGCTCGAGGCGGTCGCCTTCCGGGTGCGGCAGCTGATCGATGCGATGCGCGGCGAAGGGACCGATGTCGCGGAGCTGCGCGTGGACGGCGGCATGGCCGCGAACGACCTGCTCATGCAGCTGCAGGCCGACGTGCTCGGGGTCCCGGTGACCCGACCGCAGGTCGTGGAGACGACGTCACTCGGTGCGGCGTTCCTGGCCGCCTACGGGGTGGGGCTGCACCCCACGCTCGATTCGGTGGCCTCTGCATGGAAGGCCGAGCGCACCTTCGAGCCACGTGCGGACGGCCGTCTCGAGGACTCGTTCGCACGGTTCGAGGATGCCACGCGCGTCGTGCGCGACTTCGCGCGCCCGACTGCCGACTGACACGCTAGGCGGGCGGGTCGACCGGAGCCGCGGCAGCAGGGGCAGCCGGTGGATCGACCGGGGCGGTGGCCGCGGGGTCGGTCGTGTCAGGACCATCGCCGGCAGGGGCCGGCGCCATCGACGCGAGCTTGGAGAGCATCGCCTCGATCTCGGCCGCCTGCTTGGCGTCGAGCGCCGCCTGGTCGGCAGGGGGATCCGTCTTGGGCGGCTCCTCGCCCTTGGGCGGATCCGTCTTGGGCGGGTCAGTCTTCGGAGGCTCCTCGCCCTTCGGCGGATCCGTCATCGGTGGCTCCTCGCCCGTGGGCGGATCAGTCTTCGGCGGCTCCTCGCCCGTGGGCGGATCGACCGGCGGCTTGTTCGGCTCACCGGGCGCGGGCTCGCCCGGCGTCGGGTTGGCGGGGGGCGGCACCTCGCCGTCGCCGCTGCCCGGGGGATCCACGGGCACGGGTCGCTTCATGAGCTCGAGCTCGGCGAGCAGTCCGCGAATGTTGCCCTCGGTGCCCCCGGTCTCGACGATGCGATCACCGACGTAGCCGGCCTGCTCCTTGGGGAGCTCCTGCTTGGCGACGATCGACTGTGCGATGCCCGCGGGCACACCGTCGAGCGGCGTCGACTGGAGGATGCTGAAGGCAGCGTCGCGGGCGGCGTCGTCCCCGCCGGAGATCCCCGCGGCGCCGAGCAGCGCCGACAGCGAGCGCAGCGGCGCGACGACCTTGGGCTCGACGGCCTCCATGTTGCCGCGCCAGCCGGAGACGACCTCCTCCACCTTCGCTGCGTCGGACTTGATCCCGAGCGCGGCGGCGGTCTTGGCGGCGGCACCGGGCCACATGCCCATGAGCCACGCGGTCGAGTCCTCGATCCACTGCAGCTTCGGATGCGTGGCGTCGGGCTCGAGCGGGGTCACCGCGCGCTGCAGCTCGCGCGCAGCGGTGACGCCGAGGTAGGCGACCTCCTCGCCCTGGAGCGGGCGCTCGCCCTCCCAGTGCGACCGGAACAGGTGTGTGACGTCGGGGGCGACCTCGAGCGTGTCGCCGACGGCCTTCATGCCCGGGTTCTCCTTGAGCTCGGCCTGGCCCTCCTGCACGAGCTTGGCGCCGATCTCGGCTGCCTGGTCGGGGCTGGCGGTCTCGAACAGCTCAGGGTGCAGCCTCATCGCGGTGGACACGCGGTTGGCGACGTAGCCGGCGTCGTCGAAGGAGAACTGGATCACGTCGAGCGACTTGGATCCGGGCAGGCCCGCCTGCAGCCCCTCGAACCCGCGCAGGATCCCGTCCATCGCGGGCTTGAACTTGGGATTCTCGTACGCCTTGTTGGTCAGGTCCGTCTGGACCTTCTGGGCGCCGAAGACCGTGGTGTCACCGATCGGTGTCGCCATGACACGAGCGTGGACGAGCGGCTGGTAGAAGAGGGGACCCGTTGGCATGCCCTAGCCTCGCCGGATTCCAGCCGGGCGATCGACGCTCCCATGGGGCGCGGCCGCCTCGGCCGGGGCGTGTGGCCCCCTGTGGCCGCAGGAATGGGGACTAGATAGTGAGTGATCAATCAGCTACGCTTGGGACATGACCTCAGGACCGAATGCTCGCAGCTCCCGCCCGATCCGCTGGGCCATCGACCACCCGTGGCGCGTCGTCGGCGCATGGGGCATCGCCCTCGTCGCGTCGATCGCGATCATCGTGACGCTGCTCGGCAGCGCGCTCGGCAACGAGCAGTCGACCACGAACCGGCCGGAGTCGATCCG
>JAOPYU010000171.1 GCA_025964455.1 Thermoleophilia bacterium
GCGAGCAGCACGGCACGACCGGCACCGACGCAGCGCCGTCACAGGAGGAGCTGGAGAACGCCAACGACGACGACCTCGAAGCGGCGCGCGCGGCGGGCGGCCCCTCGAACGGGGATCGCCCCTCCCAGGCGGTGCTCGAGGAGGTGGGCTACCCCGAGAGCGAGGGCGGCGAGCTCGACGACCTCGGCCCGGTGCCGGGCCTGACCAACGTGCATGAGACGTACAACCTCCCGAAGGGGACGAAGCTCGACGCCGCCTTCCTCAAGGACAAGGTCGTCATCTACGACTTCTGGACCTACTCGTGCATCAACTGCATCCGCACGCTCCCGTACCTGCGCACCTGGCACGAGCGCTACGCCGAGGACGGGCTCGTCATCGTCGGCGTGCACGCCCCCGAGTTCGCCTTCGAGAAGGACGAGGGCAACGTGCGCGACGCGATCGCCGACCTCGGCGTGACGTGGCCCGTCGCGACCGACCCCGAGCTGGAGACCTGGAGCGCCTTCCACAACCACTACTGGCCGGCAAAGTACATCGCCGACCGTGACGGCAACCTGCGCTACGTCCACTTCGGCGAGGGTGGCTACGAGGACACCGAGGCCGTCATCCGCGAACTGCTCGACAAGGAGCCGTCGGCGCAGGCGCTCCCGACGCCGGTCGAGGTCGCCGCCGCGACGCCCGAGACCTACCTCGGCGGCGAACGCCTCAACGGCGAGCAGTACCGCGGCATCGTGCAGGGGACATCCGAGCGCGCCGTCTTCGACAAGCCGGCGACGTTCGGGATCAGTCATCCGGAGTCACCCCTCGCGCCCGACCAGTTCGCGTTCACCGGCCGCTGGACGATCGAGGGCGAGCGGGCGGTCGCCATGGGCGCGGATTCAGGGCTGCAGATCCACTACCGCGCGCGGGCGGTGTACCTCGTGCTCGACGCCGGTGCGGCCGGATCGGCGACGGTCACCGTCCACGACTCGGCGACCGACGGGGGCGGGACGCGCCGCGTGCGAGTGAGCGCGGAGAAGCTGTACACGCTGCGCGACGGCGAGACGCCGGCGGACGGACTGCTGCGACTCGAGGTTCCCAAGGGCGTGTCAGCGTACGCCTTCACCTTCGGCTGACCGCTGCGGATCCGGCCAGCCGGAACGGCCACGGACGCGGCCTGCGCGGGCCGAGGTCGGCGCCGTCGCTACCAACACCGAAGCGGATCCGGGCATCATCCCCCGAGTACAGCGGTTCGCCAGGAAGGCCGAGCCGCCCCTTTGCCTCGAAAGGATGCACGGCATGCCGTTCTACAGCCGCGTCAACGACGCCATTGGCCGAGCCCAGTCCGCGCTCAACCAGCTCTACAGCTACAACAACTACGCGCACCCGCGCAGCGAGCCGAACGCGTCGATCCGCAACAACGCACGCGTGACGATCGACCCGGCCTACTACGAGCTCCAGAACGGCGTTCGCGAAGGTCGCTGGGAGGGTGTCTCCGGCTCCAACGCTCGTGAGGCGCTCCGCGCGTCCGAGCTGATCCGCCGCGCGACCTACGACCTGTCGGACCAGCCAAACAGCGGCCGCCCGGCGAACATCCCGATGGCCCAGCGCAACATCCGCGAGGCGATCGACCTGCTCTACCGCGCCCGCTGGTAGCAGCACGCTCCCCCGTTCGTGATCGAGGGCCGGTTTCCCACACGGGAAGCCGGCCCTCGTCGCGTTCCGAGGCGCCGGGTGGAACCGCTGCCCCGCCTCGTTCGACACCCGGAGGAGTGATCCGCGCGCTCGGGACGGCCGCGGATGGGACGGACGGGACGAGACATGACGGCACTGAACGCGATGCACGGCAGCACGCCCGTGGTGGCACCGACGACGGCAGCGACGGCAGCGACGCCTGAGCGCCCGCACGCGGCGCCGTTCCTCAAGGGAGCAGGCATCGGCCTCGGCGCCTCCGGCATCGCGATGGCGCTCGCATCCCTCCCCGCGGGGGCCGCCAAGGGCCGCGGCGCGCATTCGGGACTGCTCTTCGCCGGGCTCGGCGCGACGATGCTCGGCATCGGTGCGCTCGCCACCTGGCGCATGCGACAGGACGCCGCCGAGGCGGCGGTCCGACCTGGCGTGCAGCCCGGCGGCGGTCCCGGCGACTCGGCCGCGACCATTCCGGCGACCGTCACGGGCGCCACCGGCGACCTGGGCACGACCCAGTCGCGCGGACGCGGCCCGAAGGTCGAGCTCGCGACGCTGGCGACCGGCCTCGGCCAGCTGACGCAGGTCACCAGCGCGCCCGGCGACCGCGGGCTCTGGCTCGTCGAGAAGACCGGCAAGCTGCTGCATCGCGGCACGGACGGCACGGTCGAGACCCGCCTGGACATCTCCTCGCTGGTGGACGGCGGCGGCGAGCGCGGCCTGCTGAGCGTCGCCTTCCACCCGCGATTCCAGGCCAACGCCCGCGAGTTCCTCTACTACACCGACAAGGCCGACGGCGCGCTCCACATCGCCGAGGCGCACGCGGGCCGCGACGGCACGGTCGAGCGCGAGAGCCTCAAGGACCTGATGACGATCCCGCACGAGCGTGGCAACCACAACGGCGGGCAGCTGCAGTTCGGCCCCGACGGCATGCTTTACGCCGGCACCGGCGACGGCGGCGGGGGCGGGGATCCGGACGAGAACTCCCAGGACCCGGGCGAGCACCTGGGCAAGCTGCTGCGCCTGGACGTGGACCACCCCGAGGGCGGCCGCAACTACGGGATCCCGACCGACAACCCGTTCGTCGGGACCGCCGGCGCCCAGCCCGAGGTCTACGCCACCGGCGTGCGCAACCCGTGGCGCTTCTCCTTCGACCGCGACAACGGCGACCTGTGGGTCGGCGACGTCGGTCAGGGCAAGCTGGAGGAGGTCAACTACGTGCCGCGCGGCCAGGGCCGTGGCGCAAACTTCGGCTGGGACGTGCGCGAGGGCACGAGTACGCACGAGGCCGGCGAGCTCACGCCCGGGCGGCTCATCGACCCGGCGCTGCAGTACGGTCGCGACGAGGGCTTCTCGATCACCGGTGGCTACGTCTACCGCGGCAGCGACATCCCCTCGCTCAAGGGGTACTACGTGTACTCGGACCTGGGCTCCGACGCGCTGCGTGCGATGAAGGTCGAGGACGGGAAGGTCGTCGACCGCCGCGAGATGCCGAGCGGCAGTGGTCGCGAGTACACGGTCTCCTACGGCGAGGGCCCCGACGGGGAGCTCTATGCCGTCACGCTCGGCGGCGAGCTGACCAAGGTCGTGCGCGAGGGCGCAGGCCCCGTTGACGGCCCGGATGCGGGGCAGCCAGCGGGGTCCGCCACCACCCTCGACATCGGCGTCGGTAACGGCAACATGCGCTTCGACCGGGGCGAGTACCACGTCAAGGCCGGCCGGGTGAAGCTCGAGATGAAGAACACCGACACGAGCGGCATGCCGCACAACATCGGCGTCGAGGGCAACGGCGTCGCCAAGATGAGCGACATGGCGCGCACGGGTCAGACCACGTCGGTCACCGTGGACCTCGAGCCCGGCGAGTACGAGCTCTACTGCGCCCCCCACCGCGGTGGTGGCATGGTGGCCAAGCTGGTCGTCGAGGAGTAACTCCGGGGCTGGGTAGGATGGCGGCATGGCTCCTGACGACGTCCTGCACGTGACCTACGGCGACGAGCTCGCCGACCGCATCCGAGGCGACGTGACGGGAACGGTGGTGGTCGTGCGCGAGGCGCTGCGCGACGGGCCGCTGTCGCCGAGCCCCAACGAGGACTCCGCCGGCTTCCTGACGGTGCGCGCACACCATCTCGCCGCTCACCACGGAGCGGACGAATCGGCGGTGCGCGCCGAGCTCGAGCAGGCGTGGAACCAGCTCGCCGTCCACACGGGTGACGTCGTGCTGCACGTCGACGCCGAGCCGTGCATCGACTGCGCCACCTTCGCGGCCTGCGCCCTCGAGGCGCTCCACCGTGCAGGCCGCGGCATCGCACGCTCCGAGACGGGCGTGTCGATCGCCCGCGGCGGCGACCTGTCGACCGTGACCACGCTCGAGCCTGCCGACCTGGCCGCGGGTGCCGGCGCGTGGCGCCTGCTCGTGGCAGGCGACGGCGCCGGGCTGACGCTCACCGCCACGGACCTCGAGGGCAATGGCGGCATGGCCGGTTTCCCGGAGCTGCCCGGCCTGCTCGTGCGCCGAGCCGACGGGGACGTGCCGCTCGACGAGGTCCGCCCGTGACGCGAGCGAGCGACCTCGCGGTCCTCGACCTGCTCGATCCCGGGCTTGACCCATCCTGGAGCGAGGCGCTCGCCACCGAATGCTCCGAGCCGCACCTGCACGAGCTGCACGAGTTCCTGCTCGCCGAGCGGGCCGCTGGCCATGAGGTCCTGCCACCTGATGACCAGGTGTTCGCGGCGTTCCAGCGCACGCCGCTCCACGCGGTGAAGGCGGTGATCGTCGGGCAGGATCCCTACCACGGCCCGGGCCAGGCGATGGGCCTGTCGTTCTCGGTGCGGCGGGGCGTCCCGGTGCCGCCCTCGCTGCGCAACATCTTCGCGGAGCTCGAAGCCGATGTGGGCGTTCCGCGTCCGACCCATGGCGACCTCCGCGCCTGGGCAGACCGAGGGGTGCTCCTGCTCAACACCGCGCTCACGGTCCGCTCGGGCGACGCCGGCTCGCATTCGGGCCGCGGCTGGGAGCAGCTCACCGATGCCGCGATCCGCGTCCTCGCCGCGCGCCCGGCCGGTGTCGCCTTCATGCTGTGGGGGCGCCATGCGCAGGCGAAGGCGTCGATGATCGACGATGCGCGCCACCTGGTGATCGCATCGGCGCACCCGTCGCCGCTCTCCGCGCGGACCGGCTTCTTCGGTAGCCGCCCGTTCTCCCGGGTCAACGCGTGGCTCGAGTCGCGCGGCGTCGCCCCGATCGACTGGTCGCTCCCGGACTGAACCAGCCCGGTGCACGGCCCGATGCGGGTTCAATGCTCCCCCTACTCCGTCCACACGCCATGCGGTAGGCTGCGCGTGTTGGAGAAGTGGCCGAGTGGCTGAAGGCGCCTCCCTGCTAAGGAGGTATACGGGGTCAACCTGTATCGAGGGTTCGAATCCCTCCTTCTCCGTCCGACGGTGGCTCCCTCGTGGAGGGGTGCCGGAGCGGTCGAACGGGGCAGTCTCGAAAACTGTTGAGGGTGCAAGCCTTCCGAGGGTTCAAATCCCTCCCCCTCCGTCCATGGGAGCCGCCGTCGGTATCCCTTTCCCCCGCGTCGACGCCGGAGCCCCCCGTGACTGACATCACCCTGTGGAGCTTCCACGGCTCGAACGCCGGCCTCACCGCCGAGCTGATCTTCGAGCACGCCGGCATCGAGCACCGCACCCGTCGCGTGCCGCCGGGCCTGCACGCCGCGGCCCTGCGCCTCGCCGGCTTCCCGCGCCCGACGGTCCCGGCCCTGCGTGTCGGGGATGAACGCATCCAGGGCTCCCGCGCGATCGCGAGCTGGGCCGCGGAGCGGGTGCCGGACGCCCACCTGCTGCCCGCGGATCCGGACGAACGCGCCGTCGTGCTCGCGGCCGAGCAGCGCGGCGAGCGCCTGCAGAACGTGGTCCGTCGGCTCGTGTACGTCCACGCGCAGTCGAATCCGGTGATCGTCCGCGCGCTGGTCGACGCGACGTACACGGGCGCGCCGCGGCCGGTGCGCGCACTGGTCGCCAAGGCGCTCGTACCGCTCGGATCGCGCGCGATCGCTGCGCGCGCCGACAGGCTCGACGGCTACCTCGACCTGCTCGTGGAGCTGCTCGCGGAGTTCGACGGGCTCGTCCAGGACGGCCTCCTCGGCACCGAGACGCCGAACGTCGCGGACTTCCAGATCGCGCCCAACCTCGCGGCGCTCGCTGTCGACGCTGGCATGGGCGAGGCGCTCAGGGGCCGACCCTGCTGGCGGATCGCGGAGCGCTGCTGCCCCACGTACCCGCTCGACGGTGAGGTGGGGCTGCCCGCCGAGTGGGTCGGCCGGGTCGCAGCGCCCACGCCCTGAGCGTAGCCTCGGTGCTCAGGCCGCGCGGTTGCCATGGCCGGGGACGATGTCGAGTTCGGAGACGTGCCCGGTGAGCTCCAGCTCGGCGTCGATCGCCGGGGAGGACCCCACTTCGCGCAAGCGCGCCGCGTCCGCGACGAGCATCTGCG